>DATEDV010000219.1:0-2187 GCA_035281485.1 Candidatus Limnocylindria bacterium
CTACCCGCAGGGTCTGCGCGCCGACAAGATCCCCCTGGCCGCCCAGATCATCGCCGTCGCCGACGCCTACCAGGCGATGACCGCCAGCCGCCCGTACCGCCCGGCGATGAGCGCCAAGGCGGCGCTGCGCGAGCTGCGCGCCAACGCCGGCACCCAGTTCAACCCGGTGGTGGTGGAGGCCTTCATCAAGACCGTGGTCGGCGAGCGCCGCCGCATGGCGCGCGGCGAGAGCAGCCCGCACGAGCAGGTCTACCAGCAGGCGGTCGCGGCGGTGCGCGTCACGCTCTAGCCCGGCTGTCATCCCGTTCGTTGACGAGGCCTAGATCGATTGATCTAGGCCTCGTTTCGCATCTGAGGGACGCGGTGACGCTGTGGTATCGGGTGTGACCCGTACGTCCTCCCCTTCACTCCACCGGGTGATGACCAAAGAGTGAGAGAGGCGCACAACTACACACGGACATGAACGCGAGGGTGGGGACGCGGACGGTCGGACGATCCGTCGCTGCGATCGTCATCGCCGCGCTGCTCCTCGGGACGTCGTGGACGGGCCGCACCAGCGTCGCCCGCGTCGACGTCGACCCCGCCCTTCGTGCCGGCGACATCGCGATCCTGCAGGTCGCGCCCGAGACCGCGTGGACGGTCGCCGCGGATCTCATCGACAGCGGCGCCACCGAGGTCACCGCATTCGACAGCGTCAACGTCGTGAGCGCGCGACTCAGCGATCGGGCGCTGACCGCGATCGCGACGGACCGCTCCGTCCTGCGCGCGTCGAGCGACGCGGGCGTCCGCGCCGCGGGCGGCCCGACCGGCAACGGGAAGGACCTCGACAGCTTCGGCGCCCTCTCCAAGAAGGACAGCGTCGGCATCGACGCGATCTTCGCGTCGGCGGCGTGGCCGCTTTCGACAGGGGCCGGCGTCGTCGTCGCCGTGATGGACAGCGGCATCGGCGCCCATCCCGACCTTCCGGACGGCAAGGTCGTCGCGCGCGCGAACTTCGCGGGTACCGCCGGCGTGGGTCTCGACCCCGCCGGACACGGCACACACCTCGCCGGCATCATCGCGGCGAAGGGCACGACGTTCCGCGGGGTCGCACCTGACGCCCGTCTCGTCGACATCCGCGTCCTCGATCAGAACGGCCACGGAACGCTGCACGACGTCGTCGAAGGCTTCGATTGGCTGCTCGAGAATCGACGCGCCCTCGGCATTCGCGTGCTGAATCTGTCGCTCGGAACGACGCAGCGCTACTCGTACCACGAGGATCTGCTGTCTGCCCTCGCGGAGTCCGCATGGTTCGCGGGCATCGCGGTCGTGGCCGCGGCAGGCAACGACGGGCCGTCCGGCGGCACCGTCGCCACGCCGGGGTCGGACCCCTTCGTGATCACCGCCGGCAGCTTCGACGACCAGGGCACGCCAGCGCTCCAGGACGACCGCGAGTCGGCCTTCTCGAGCCGCGGCCCGACGATCGATGGCTACGCGAAGCCGGACGTGCTCGCGCCGGGACGCCGCGTGGTCTCACTGCGTGCCATGGGGTCGCAGCTCGAGCTCTCGAGGCCCGAGCGCGTCGTCGGTAGTCACGGCAACGCGACCAAGGGCAACACGAACCTGTACATCCGCATGTCGGGTACGTCGGTGTCGAGCGCGATGGTCTCGGGCGTCGCCGCCCTCGTCCTGAGCGTCCACCCGGACTACACGCCGACGAAGACCAAGGGGGCCATCGTCGCGTCCGGCCGCAGCCTCACCGATTCCCCGAGGCGCGCGGTCAGCGCGGCGACGGCGGTGTTCGCGTTCCCGCGTGCGGTGAACGCCCAGCTGCTCCCCTCGCGCCTGCTCATGACGACGCTCGAGAACAGCGGCGTCGTCGACGAAGGCACGACGTGGGAAGACGTGACCTGGGAAGGCGTGACCTGGGAGGCAGTCACATGGGAAAGCGTGACCTGGGAGTCGGTGACATGGGAAAGCGTCAGCTGGGAGGGCGTCATGTGGGAGACCGTGAACGGGAAACAAGATCCGCTGCTGGACAGCGCTCGATGAAGCAGGGGCTCGTCGCGTACGTCCTCTTCATCGCCGCGCTGGGCGCCGCGGCGCTGGCGCAGTCGCTGCGCACGCTCTCGCTGGACCGGGTCGATCCCCTCATGCTGGCGATCCTCATCACCCTGGCCGCCGCCGCCCAGCGCATGCCGGTGTTCC
>DATEDV010000220.1:0-4966 GCA_035281485.1 Candidatus Limnocylindria bacterium
TGGCGCACGTTCTACGACCGCCGCGTGACCGCGAATGTCATCGTGTCCGTCGCGGCTCTGCCCTCGGGCGGGGAGCTCGATCCCGTCGCGTTCCTCGCGACGCGCTGAGCCGGGGCCGCCGCGGCGCGGTCAGCCCCGGCCCATCCGGTCAGCTAGTCGTCGTCATCCTCGTCATCGTCGTCGAGCTCGTCGGCCTGCTTCGCGCCCTTCTCATTGACCTGGCCTCGGATCTCGCCGCCACCGTACGTCGTCGTGTGGACGTTCGCGTACACGGCACCGGCACGGAGTGCGGCGAGGAAGTCCGAGAATTCCATCGCGGCCACGCCCTGGCCAGCGGGACCAACGATCTGGGCCGCGCGGATCTCACCAGAGACCGAGCCGCTCGGCTGCGGGCATGTCGGCGTGCCCGCCGGGCCGGTCAGGACCGGTCCGCCGCAGAGCCACGCAGAGATGCCGCCGTTCGTGGCACGCCGACCGATGTGCAGGTGCGCCTGCGTCACCGTGCCGCCCTCGAGGCCGCTGTAGGTGAGCGTGTAGCGGACGACATCACCATCGAGCTCCGCGGTGAAGCTTCCTGTGCCCGTGGTGACGAGTGTTGCGACCTCCTGGAAGCTGTTCATCCGGTTCGAGTTGAACCGGTTCTTGTCGCTGTCGCCGGCAACGGCGATGGTCATGGCCGCGAGAAGCGCGGGGATCGCGAATATGAGCACGCCAACGAGACGTCGCTTGCGCATGTGTGTCCTCTCCCTTTTCCCTGCGGATCGCTGAAGTAGTGATACGCGTGAGTGGGGCAGGCGGATCACCGCCCTAGACTCGCGGTCCGATGAAGGAGCGCGTCGCGATCGTCACAGGAGCCGCCAGTGGGATCGGGCGTGCGATCGCCACAGACCTGGCCGCCGCGGGCGCGCGTGTTCTCTTCGCGGACGTGGATGTACGCGAGGGCGAACAGGTCGCCGCCGACTTCTCGACCGGCGCGTTCCAGCGCGCGGACGTCTCCAAGCAAGCCGACTGCGATGCGCTCGTCGAGCGTGCCACGCGCGACTACGGCGGCGTGGACATCCTCGTGAACAACGCCGGCGTCCAGCATGTCGCGCCGGTCGAGGAGTTCCCCGTCCAGACCTGGGAGCGCCTCGTGCGGATCATGCTCTTCGGAGCTTTCTACCTCACTCGTGCGGCGTTACCGCACATGTACGCCAAGGGCTGGGGACGGGTCGTCAACATCGCGTCGGTGCACGGTCTTGTCGCGTCGCCGTACAAGTCCGCGTACATCGCGGCGAAGCACGGACTGGTCGGTTTTACCAAGTCCGTCGCGCTCGAGGCCGCCGAGAAGGGCGTGACGGTGAACGCCGTCTGCCCCGCGTACGTGCGCACGCCGCTCGTGGACAAGCAGATCGCGGATCAGGCACGCGTGCATGGGATCAGCGAGGACGCCGTCGTGCGCGACATCATGCTCGCGCCGGCTGCGATCAAACGGATGCTCAAGCCATCCGAGGTCGCCGCCTACGTGCGCTTCTTGTGCTCGGATGAGGCGGGCGGGATCACCGGCGCGACGCAGGTGATCGACCTCGGCTGGACGGCGCGTTAGCGGCGCGAGCGGCTCTTCCCGGCGCGCGAGCTCGTTCGGCGTCGTGTCGTTTTCCGCGCGGTCGTTTTCGTGCGACGCGTGGTCTTCCTGCCGCGCGCGGTCTTCCGCGCCGTCTTCCTCGCGCGTGTTGTCTTCTTCGTGCCGCGGCCCTTCTTCTTGTCCTTCGGCGTGACGCGCTCCGGCAGCTCTTTGCGGCCCGCCTCGCGGTTCCAGCGCTCGTAGACCTCTTCGGAGATCTCGCCCTTCATGAGGAGCTCCGCGAACTTGCGACGCTGCGCCCGGCTCTTGATCGGCATCTCTGCTCCTACGCGGTCACGGTGTCTCGCGCGCGCCCGTTCGCGTACGCGAGCAGCGCGAGCCCGGCGATGACGAAACCGACCGCGCTCAGCGCGAGAGAGTAATGGATGCCGATGACCGCGCCGAGGAGTCCGACGGTGATGCCGCTGCCGACACGCAGACCGTTCCAGCTCATGCTGAAGAGGCCGACGACGCGGCCGCGGCGTGCCGGCGGCGCCTCGAGCTGCACGTACGCCTGCGCCATCGAAGTGAATCCGATGTTGAGGAACCCGCCGACGAGCAACGCGAGCACCGCGACGACATAAACGGGCGTGAGCGCGAACACGACCATCGAGACGCCCCAGAGGAGCGCAAGGAGCACGGCGGTGCGAATGCGCGGCTGCTGGAAGAACGCGATGGCCTCGAGGCCGAACCCGCCGAGCACCGCGCCTGCGGCGCTCGCCGTGAGGAGGACGCTGTACGTGATCTCCTCCTGCGCCGTCCCGAACGCCGCGGCGAACTCGGGCATCTGCGCCTGGAACGCGTTGCCGACGAAGAGCGAGCTGAGGCCGGCCAGCGCGACCATCACCAGGATGCCGCGGTCGCCGGAGATCTCCCGGAACGTGCGCACGGCGTCCGCGAGCGAGAGACGCGCGCTCTCGTCACTCGCCTGCACGTGCCGATGGCCGGTGTACGGCGTGCGAAGTAGCCAGAGGGTCATCGGCAGATAGAACAGCGCGTTCGCCATGAGGCCGTACGCCGGCCCGAGCCAGAGGAGCAGCGCGCCACCGACGGCGGGACCGAACAGGATGCCGACGCTCCGTCCGGTCGACGCCAGACGCACGCCGCTCTGCAGATCCTCGCGGCCGACCATGTCCTGCACGAGAAGCTGGCCCGCGGGCGACCATAGGGCGCCGGCGAGCCCGTGGACGATGAGGAGCACGACCGCGTGCCACATCTGGAGCGTTCCGGTGAGGAACAGCAGCGCCCACGCGAGCGACACGGCGATGAACGCGGCCTGCGACCCGATGATGATCTTGCGGCAGTCGTACCGATCGGCCAGCCCGCCGAACCACACGCCCAGCACCAAAAATGGTGTCCAGTGGCTGATGACCGCGAACCCCGCCAGCGTGGGGGAGTGGAATGCCTGGAAGATCACCCAGTACGAGATCACGTGCTCGACGTTGTCGGCCATCATCGAGAGCAGCCCCGTCGTGAAGTACGCCCGGAACGGGCCGTGACGCATGGCCGCGAAGGACGTGCCGGTCGGTGAGGTCGACGTCGTGAGGGTTATCGGCTCAGGCTAGCGCCTCACGGACCGGTCGCTTTCGCCGGACCCACGTAGCGGGCGAGCGCGGTCGCGACCTCGGCGTGGACGGGCGAGCTGGGCCGCACGCCATGGACGCTGAACGCATGTGCGGCGACGGCGCCGTCGCGCACGAGAAGGTCAAGCTGTCCGACCTGTTGCATGTTGTCGTGGCCGTCCGCGAGGATCGTCTTTCCGACGACCTTCATGGCGCTCGGCTGCCACGCGTGTGAACCGAGAATGGCGTCGATGCCGTCGACCTCACGCGCGACCCGCTCCATCGTCTCGATGTCCATGTGCGAGAGGACGACGACGATCTGCGCGCCCTCGCGTCGCATGAGCGGCAGGACCTCGCGCATCGCGTCGACCGGGTCGATGACCTTGACGTTGCGGCCGTACGAGTAGGGGATCACCCCCTGCGCCGGACTCGGCACGACGAGACCGGTGAGCCCGACGCGTACGCCGCCGACGTCCCGCACGAGCCAGCGTCGCGCACCCTCGGCTTTCCCGAAGACGTCGCTGCCGCCCAGCTCGAGGACGTTCGCGCTCAGCCAGGTGAAACGACTCGCCGCGACGAGGGCACGCAGCTCGTCCGGCGCGATGTCCTCCGCGACTTCGTTGAAGCCGAACGTGTTCGCGTCGAGGCCACCCGCGTTGAACGCGTCGACGACGTGTTGGCCGGCGGTGCGCACACCGCAGAGGCGCTGGGTCGTGTCGTCTCCGTTGCCCAAGAAGAGGCTCGCGCTCGGGTCCGGCAGCGCGCGCCGCAGCTCCGCGACCCGGCCTGCGTAGTGCGCGAACGTCACGCCGTCTGGGCGCACCAGCTCGCCGTGTGTGTGCGTCGCGAAGAACAGCGTGACGCGCCGTGCGCCGGAGGAGCTGGGCAGCGCACCCGTCGTGTCGGCGAGCGGGCCGCCGCGGGCGCCCTCACAGACGATGCCGGGCACGGTGGCGGCTGTGCCGACTGCGGTGGGTGCCGCACTCGGGGTGGGCAGACCCGCGGGTGCGCACGCAGCGGCGGCGAGCATCGCGACCGCGGCGAGCGTGCGCATGTGCATCGTTTTACAGCTCGTGCCAGCCGCGCGTTCCCGCATGCTCAACCGACGTGCCTCTTGTAGAACGCCTTCAGCTCCGCGTCGCTGGTGCCGAGGTAGCGCTGCGTCGTCGCGATCTGGCGGTGTCCGGCAAGACGCTGCGCGGACGGCAGGCTGGCCGCCGCCCACAGTGTGATCGCTGCATGACGCAACCAGTGCGGCGAGACGTCCTCGGCCAGACCGGCGCGCTTCGCTGCCTCGCGCACGATCCGCTCAGCGGTCCAGACTGTCATGCGATACGACCCATCGCCACTCTTTTTACGCGTCACGAACAGCGCCGGGTCCTTGTCCTTCCGCGACGCGAGGTACCGCTGGAGCCACTCGCGCGCCGATGTCGTGAGATACGCGCGCCGATGGCGATTGCCCTTGCCGAGCACGGGCACCTCGTCGACGACACGGATCCCGTCGGATGGAGTCCGCGCCTCGCGCGCGAGCTCGAGCTGTCGACGATCGAGCGCCATGACCTCAGAGACGCGGCAGCCCGTCGCGAGCATGAACTCCAAGAGCGCACGAGCGCGGACACCGCCGTCGGTCGAGGTGTCGCACGCCTCGAGGAGCCGCTTCACACGTTCCTGGGCGAGGTGGCGCGCGTCCGGGCTCGGCTGCGGGGCCTTGGCGAGCTCGACCTTCTCGGGACCCGGCACCGGTAGGTCGAGGAGGACGCCGAACTTCAAGAGACCCCGGACGGCAATAAGGTTGAGGTTC
>DATEDV010000221.1:0-3297 GCA_035281485.1 Candidatus Limnocylindria bacterium
GAGGACGGCAACGCGCAGCTCTTCGGCCCGTGGGGCGTGTCGCAGGAGGCCGCGCTCGCCGCGAAAGCGGTGATCGTCCTCGCCGACGCTATCGTGTCGCGCGACGTGATCGGTGCGGCTCCGAACAGCACGATCGTGCCCGCGATGAAGGTCGTCGCCGTGGTCCAGGAGTCGGGCGCGTGTCATCCATCGCCGCTGCAGGATCGCTACGGACGCGATCACGACTTCTACCACGATTACCACCGGGCGACGCGCACGGCAGAGGGATTCGAGGCGTGGATCGACGAGTGGGTGCACGGGGTCCGCGACCGTGGGGAATACCTGCGGAAGCTGGGACCTCGGTGGGACTCGCTCACGCAGGGGACGGCCGCGCGGGGACGTGTCGGGTGATGACGCAGACGGATCCCATGTTCCGCCGGATGATCGGCGCGGCGCGCCTGGACGATGCGACGTACGAGGAGATCGAGGCCGACAAGCAGGGGACCGGCCAGGCCGCGTTCATCGTCGTCGCCACGAGCCTGCTGAGCGGAGCGGTGAACGGTGTCCTCGGAGGCGCCTCGGACGGGTTCCTCGGCGCGATCGGTGCGTTCATCGGCTGGGCGTTCTACGCGTGGGTCGCCTACATCGTCGGCGTGAAGCTGTTCCCGGGCCCGCACACCCGATCGAGCTGGGGCGAGATCGCGCGCACGCTCGGTTACGCGAACACGCCGCGCTTTCTCATCGTGCTCGCGCTGATCCCGGGCATCGCGGGCTGGGTGACCTCGGTGATCGGGTTCTGGATCCTGATCACCACGATCGTCGCGCTCAAGACGGCCCTCGACGTATCGCCGGGCCGCGCCATCGCCGTCGCGATCGCCAGCACGATCGGTCAGGTCGTCATCGCGTTCGGCATCCTGCTTCTTGCGGGCAACGCGCTCGGCGAGCTGTGACCGTCGTCGCGCCCGGCGAGCTCATGGTCGCCCAGGCCGCGCGCGAGATCCGCGACGGCGAGCGCGTCTTCGTCGGCATGCGCCTGCCGCTCATCGCGTTCGTTCTCGCCAAGCGCACGCACGCGCCGAACGCCGTCGGCCTGTTCGAGCTCGGCGTCGTCCGAGACCAGCCGTCGCCCGAGCTTCTGTACACGATGGGCGACCCACCGAACGTCAGTGGCGCGGTGTGGTGCGCGCGCACCGTCGACCTGATGGGTCTGCTGCAGCGGGGCGAGGTCGAGGCGGGTTTCATCGGCGGCGCCGAGGTGGACCGGCACGGCAATCTCAACACGACCGCGATCGGTCCGGATCGCGCGCGTCCATCGGTGCAGCTGCCGGGCTCGGGCGGCGGAGCGGACATCGCCTGCCTCGCGCACCGGCTGATCGTGATCATGTCGCACGACAAGCGGCGGCTGCGGGAGCGCGTCGATTTCATCACGTCGCCGGGCTACGGCGACGGCGGTGACTGGCGCCGGCGCGCGGGGCTGCCGCGCGGCGGCCCCTCCGTGCTCATCACGACCCTCGGGGTGTTCCGGTTCGTCTCCGGTGACGCGGTCCTGGTGTCCTACCACCCGGGCTCATCCGTCGACGAGATCGCGGCGAACACCGGCTGGACGCTCGGTGTGGCCGACGACGTGCGTGAGACGGAGCCGCCCAGCCCCGCGGAGCTGCGCATCATCCGCGAATACGACCCCCAGGGGTTCTGGACGCGCCGCGGGGAGCAGGGATGAGCGAGGGCACGACGCGCGCGGTCTTCGCGGCGTTCGCCGGCAACGCCGCGATCGCGGTCACGAAGGGCGTCGCCGCCGGCATGACCGGCTCGGGTGCGCTTCTGGCGGAGACGGCGCACTCCATCGCCGACGCGACGAACCAGATCCTCCTCTACGTCGGGATCCGTCGGAGCGTGCGTCCGCCGAGCGAGCGGCATCCGCTCGGCTACGGGAAGGAGCGCTACTTCTGGGCGCTCGTGGTCGCGCTCTTCCTGTTCTTCGGCGGCGGCGTCTTCTCGCTCTACGAGGCGTACCAGCGCTTCGTCGACCCGCATGAGGTGACCTCGGCGACCGTCGGGTTCGTGGTCCTCGGACTCTCGGTGGTCTTCGAGCTGTTCTCCCTCGGCGTCGCGGTGCGCGAGGTGCGTCACGCCGCGCGAGAGGAGGGGATGCCGGTCCGCCGGTTCCTCGCGCAGCTGCGCGACCCCGCGCTGCGCACGGTGCTCTACGAGGACAGCGCCGCGCTCGCCGGGCTCATCGCGGCCATCGTCGGCCTCGCGCTCACCGTCATCACGCACGATCACCGCTTCGATGCCGCCGCGAGCGCGGTCATCGGGGCGATCCTCATCTACGTCGCGTACGAGCTCTCCAAGAGCGCGCGTGCGCTGATCATCGGCGAGGCCGCCCCGCCCGAGCAGCACGAGTCGATACGCGCCACGCTCGCCAAGGAGGCCGACGTCGAGAGCGTGCTGAAGGTGCTCGCCGTCCAGATCGGGACGAAACAGCTGCTCGTCGTGGCGCGCGCCTCGGTCCGCGACGACATGACCGGTGCCGATATCGAGCGACTCATGGTCCGGCTCCGCGAGCGTCTGCGCCGGGAGCATCCCGAGATCGTCGACTCGTACATCGAGCTCGATCCGGGGTGAGATTCGTCCTCTACCACCGCATCGGCCACGCGGACTCGGCCGCGGTCCGCCGGCGGATCGTCGCGCTCGACCTGAAGTCCCGGGTCGACTTCCAGAATGTCGACGACGACGGCGCCGCCGCCTTCGCGGCGCGCGGGGGCCGAAGGGTCCCGGCGCTGTGGGACGGTACCTCCCTGCACCAGGGCAGGGACGCCGCGCTGTCCGTGATCGAAGCCATGCGGCGATAATCCCCGCGTGGGGGAGCTGCGGCTACCGGAGCTCGGCGACCGGTACAACGCGGCCGAGACGTACGTCGACGCGCACCGCGCCGAGCGGCCCGACAAGATCGCGATCCGCTGTCAGGGACGTTCGGTGACGTACGGCGAGATGGCGCGGAACGTCGATCGCTGCGGCAACGCGCTTCGCGGGCTCGGGGTCGACATCGAGGACCGCGTCGCCATCCTGTGCGTCGATTCGCCGGCGTTCGTGTACGCGTTCTTCGGTGCGATCAAGCTGGGCGCGGTCCCGGTGCCCACGAATACGCTGCTCACCCCGCGCGACCTGGCGTACATCCTTCGAGACAGCCGCGCGGTCGCGATCGTCGTGAGCGCGCCCCTGCTCCCGAAAGTGCTCGAGGCCCAAAAGCACTGTCCGCGCCTGCGACACGTCCTCGTGACGACGTCGGGGACCGACGCCGTCGACGGCGCCCTGCCC
>DATEDV010000222.1:0-6999 GCA_035281485.1 Candidatus Limnocylindria bacterium
GGACCATCTGCCACTCCTCGGCGTCGCGACGCGGACGACGTTCCTCACACTCGCCGACGGTCCCCGCGAGATCGTCGTCGGTACGGTCGTGATCGCTCCGCGCGGTGCACCGCGGCCGTCGACGCCTGCCGAGTTCGTCGCGCTCTCGACGCGAGCCGGCTACGCCCTCGCGACGATGAACTTCGCGACCCTTCCGCGTGCGGACGGGACGTGCACAGTGTCGACGGAGACCCGCGTGTACGCGACCGACGAGAGCGCGCGTCGTCGCTTCGCGCGCTACTGGCGCGTCATCAATCTCGGCAGCGCGTTCATCCGCGTCATGTGGCTGCGCGCGATCAAGCGGCGCGCCGAAGCGGGGGTGCGGTGATGGCCGACTACGAGATCCACGACTACGACGTCGTCGTGATCGGCGCGGGCGGTGCGGGCCTGCGCGCGGCGATCGAGTCGAGCGTCATGGGCGTGAAGACGGCGCTGATCTGCAAGTCGCTCCTCGGGAAGGCGCACACGGTGATGGCGGAAGGCGGGATCGCGGCGGCCCTCGGCAATGTCTGGAAGGAGGACAACTGGAAGGTCCACTTCCGCGACACGATGCGCGGCGGCAAGCTGCTCAACAACTGGCGGATGGCGCAGATCCACGCGCAGGAGGCGCCCGATCGCGTCCTCGAGCTCGAGGAGTGGGGAGCCCTCTTCGACCGCACGAAGGACGGGCTCATCCTCCAGCGCGACTTCGGCGGCCATCGCTACGCGCGGCTCGCGCACGTCGGCGACCGGACCGGCCTCGAGATGATCCGAACGCTGCAGAACCACGTCGTGAGCCGCGGTATCGACGTGTTCATGGAGTGCACGATCCATCGCCTGCTGACCAGCGACGGTGTCGTGTCGGGCGCGTTCGGATACTGGCGGCAGAGCGGGAAGCTGGTGCTGTTCCGCGCGAAGGCGATCGTCCTCGCGACCGGCGGCGTCGGCAAGGCCTGGAAGATCACGTCCAACTCGTGGGAGTACACCGGGGACGGCCACGCCATGGCGCTCGACGCCGGTGCGGATCTCATCGACATGGAGATGACGCAGTTCCATCCGACCGGCATGGTCTGGCCGACGAGCGTGCGCGGCATCCTCGTCACCGAGGGCGTGCGCGGCGACGGCGGAACGCTGAAGAACAGCCAGGGCGAGCGCTTCATGTTCCGGTACATCCCCGAGTTCTTCCGCGGCGAGACGGCGGACAGCGAAGAGGAAGCCGACCGCTGGTACGCGGACAAGAAGAACAACCGCCGAACACCGGACCTGCTCCCGCGCGACGAGGTCGCGCGCGCGATCAACGCCGAGGTGAAGGCCGGACGCGGCACACCGCACGGCGGCGTGTTCCTCGATATCGCGTCCCGGCGTTCGGCTGACTACATCAAGCGGCGGCTGCCGTCGATGTATCACCAGTTCATGGAGCTCGCCGATGTCGACATCACGACGACGCCGATGGAAGTGGGACCGACGCTCCACTACATCATGGGCGGGGTCCGCGTCGACGCCGACTCGGCGCAGTCGACGGTGCCCGGGCTCTTCGCCGCGGGCGAAGTGGCCGCCGGGATGCACGGCTCCAACCGGCTCGGCGGAAACTCGCTCTCCGACCTGCTCGTCTTCGGCCGGCGTGCCGGCCTGTACGCGGCGGAGTACGCGAAGCGTCAGCCGCGGTCGCCGTCGGTCGACGATCGCCAGGTCGGCGCGGCGGCGTCGGGCGTGGTCGCGCCGTTCGAGCGCGGCGAGGGCGAGAACCCGTACGCGGTCCACAGCGAGCTCACGGAGACGATGCAGGAGCTCGTCGGGATCATCCGGACGCGCTCGGAGCTCGAGGAGGCGCTCACGCGCATCGGTCGGCTGCGCGACCGCGCGGAGCGCGCCGGCGTGAGCGGCTCGCGCGTCTACAACCCGGGGTGGCACCTCGCGCTCGACCTCCTCACGATGCTCACCGTCTCGGAGGCGGTCGCGCTCTCGGCGCTCATGCGCGAGGAGAGCCGTGGCGGTCACACGCGCGACGACTTCCCGAAGCCGGATGCCGAGTGGGGAAAGAAGAACGTCGTCGTGCGGCGGCGCGACGGCCGCCTCGAGATCAAGGCCGAGCCGCTGCCCGATGTGCCGGCCGAGCTGCGTTCGCTCGTCGGCGAGGACAAGCCGACCGGCAAGGTCGCGCTCGAGCCGGTCGCCGCCTCGAGCGCGAAGGAGTGAGCGTGGCCGACGTCCGCATGAAGGTCTGGCGCGGCGACGCGGCGGGCGGCGGCTTCGTCGAGTTCACGGTCCCGGCCGACGAAGGCATGGTCGTGCTCGATGTCGTCCATCGCATCCAGGCGACGAGCGCACCCGACCTCGCGGTGCGCTGGAACTGCAAGGCCGGCAAGTGCGGCTCGTGCAGCGCGGAGATCAACGGTCATCCCAAGCTCATGTGCATGACGCGCATGAACACGTTCGCCCCGGGCGAGGAGATCACGGTCTCGCCGGTGAAGACATTTCCCGTGGTGAAGGATCTGGTCACCGACGTCTCGTACAACTACGAGAAGGCGAAGACGATCCCGGCGTTCAAGCCGAAGCCGAAGGAGGCGGACGGAACGCGCCGCATGTACCAGGAAGACATCGAGCGCGTGCAGGAATTCCACAAGTGCATCGAATGCTTCCTCTGCCAGGACGTGTGCCACGTGATCCGCGATCACGAGGAGAACAAGCCGTCGTTCTCAGGTCCGCGGCACTTCGTGCGCCTCGCCGCCCTCGAGATGCATCCGCTCGACACGAACGATCGCATCGATCTCATCCGCGCGAAGCACGGGCTGGGCTACTGCAACATCACCAAGTGCTGCACCGATGTGTGCCCCGAGGACATCCACATCACCGACAACGCGATCATTCCGCTCAAGGAGCGCATCGTGACGCGCACATACGACCCGATCGCCTGGGCGCTCCGCCGGATGCGCGGCAAGCCCGCCGATCTCGGCGCTGGGGAGCCGGAGCCGCCATCGGCCTGAGCTCGCGCCTGCTCTTCCAGTTCATCGTCGGCGCGATCCTGCTCGCCGCGCTCGCGTTCCTCGTGATCGGCCCCGCGGTCGACCGCGGCGGCGCCGGCGAGCTGCTCATCATCGCCGGGATCTTCGCGGCGATCCTCCTCATCGAGCGCTGGCTCCGCACGCGCTGATGCCCGCCTGACCCCCTCCGGGGGGTGAGCGGGTGCTAGGCTCGGCCACCGAGGGGCAGGAGCATCCATGAAGCCGCTTCCGCTAGCCGCGAAGCTTCTCATCGCGGTCACCGTCCTCGTCGCCACGCCCTACGTGGCGATCGGGGTGCGCGACGCGCTCGATGGGCGCGTCGCACCTGAGCTTCTCGCGCTCCTCTTCCTCTCGGCGTTCGTGCTCTCGGTCCGCCCGATCCGCGTGCAGACGAACACCGAGCTGTCGGCGTCGGACGTCGCCGTGATCGCAGGCATCGTCCTCATGCCGCCCGGGACGGTCGCGATCATCGCCGCCGCCGCCCGCCTGCTGAACGACGTGCTCTCGCGCAAGCGACCGCTGCAGATGATCCGCAACGCCGCCTCGGTGGCGGTCACCACGGGCTCCGCGGCAGCCGTGTACAGCATCTTCCTGGCGGAGCTCTCGACGCTGGTCGAGCCGACGGCCGCCACGATCATCGCCCTGGTCGCTGCGGTCGCCATCCTGGTCTTCGTCGACATCGCGCAGATCGTGCTGCTCCAGCGCGCGCTGCGGAACGTGCAGCTCGATCGCGTCACACGTCTCTGGGTCGACCGCACCGTGCGCGCCCAGCTCCTCTGGGGCATGGCGGCCGCGATCACGGTGCAGGTCGTGCGCATCGAACCCTGGTTCCTCGTTCCGGGCATCCCGCTGTTCATCTTCGGCTACCTCGACATCCGGGCGCGCTTCGCCGCCGAGCGACGCGCGCGCCTGCTGGCGACGCTGGTCGAGGTCGGGCACTCCGTGGGCAGCTCGCTGGATCCAGTGAAGGTCTTCCGCGAGGTCTTCGAGCAGGTGCGCAGGGCGCTCGACGTCGACGCGTTCTACGTGGCGATCGCCGTCCCCGAGCGCGGCACGCTCTCCTTCCGCTATCTCTATGACGGCGGCGAGGAAATGGAGCCGGAGGAGAGCCCGATGGCGGGGACCCTGGGCGGGCTCGCCGTCGAGCGCGACCAGCCGATCCTGCTCCACGACGCCGAGCGCGACCGCGTGCGTCTCAAGCTGCCGCCGCGCAGCGCGTGGGGCAAGGTGGTCGAGCGTTCGATCATGGTCGCGCCGCTGCGCCTGCACGGGAAGGCGATCGGCGCCATCTCCGCGCAGAGCTCGCGGCCGAGCGCGTACGACGAGGGGGACCTCGAGCTCCTCTCCGCGATCGCGAACGAGGCCGCCATCGCGATCGAACGCGCGGATCTCTATGACCGCACGCGCGCGCTCTCGCGTCGACTCTTCGACCTGCATCGCATCGGCCTCGATCTCGCGACGCACAAGGAGCTGCCTTCGCTCGTTCGCGCGCTCGCCGACTCGGTCCAGGAGATGATGCAGGCGTCCGCGGTCACCGTGTATCTCGACTCCGGTGGCGACAGCCTCGAGTTCGCCGTGACGACCGCGTCGGCGTCGAACGAGGCCCTCATGCTGCCGAAGAGCACGCCCGTCATCGCGAAGTTCCTCGAGGTGGGCGCGCCGACGCAGATCCACGACGACGACGACGCGTCGAAGAACGAGCGAAAGCTCGTACGGCGCTTCGGGGACAAGAGCATGCTGCTCCAGCCGCTGCGGCTCGCGGACAAGCCCGTCGGCGTGCTGTTCGTCACGTGGAAGGACCACCACGTGGTGTCGAGCGAGGAGCGCGAGCTCATCGGTGTGCTCGCCGGGTTCGGCGCGGCCGCGATCCGCAGCATCGGTCTTTACCGCGAGCTCGATGACGCGTACCTGTCGACCGTGTCGGCGCTTACCGCGACGATCCAGGCCCGCGACCACTACCGCGAGGACCATCAGCGCCGCGTCGCGGCGGACGCGCTCGCCCTGGGGGAGCGCGTCCACCTGCGGGCCGACGAGCTGCGCGATCTGCGCTACGCGTCGCTCTTCCACTCGCTCGGCAAGATCGGCGTGCCCGCCCAGATCCTCGGCAAGAACGGGCCGCTCACTCCCGAAGAGGTCTCGATCGTGCGCGAGCACCCGCTGCTGGGGGCCCGCATCCTGGAGTCGATCCGCTTCCTGCGCGGGGTCGTCCCGATCGTGCGCCACGCCAACGAGCGCTGGGATGGCAGCGGCTACCCGGACGGTCTCGCCGGCGAGGCGATCCCGCGCGCCGCGCGCATCCTGAACATGGTGATCGGCTATCACGCGATGCTTGCCGACCGTCCGTACCGCATCGCGCTCCGCTCCGACGTCGCGCTCGGCGAGCTGCGCCGCCTGGCCGGCGCGTGGTACGACCCCACGATGGTGGATCAATTCGTGTCGATGATCGAGGCGCGCGGCGTGATCGAGGCCGCCGAGGAGGAGGTCGGCACGAGCCGCGAGCTCGCGATCCTCGCGGACCTCACGCCCGAGTTCCACACGATCCTCGATCTGCAGCAGCTGCTCGACCGCATCCTGAGCATCCTCCTCAAGAGCATGCCCGGCAGCCGGCTCACGATCCTGCTGCGCGAGGAGCAGACGGACGACCTCGTCGTGCGCGCGCTGGCCGGCCTTTCCACCGGGCCCGGCACGCAGCTGCGCATCCCGTCCGGCCGCGGCATCTCGGGCTGGGTGCTCGAGCATCGACAGCCGCAGCTCGTCGACGACGTGCATCTCGACCCGCGCTACATCGGGGATCCCGAGATCCGTGCCGAGCTCATCGTCCCGCTCGTCAGCGCGGGCCGCCCGATCGGCGTCCTCGCGGTCTCGCACCGCGTCCCGCACGCGTTCTCGCAGCGCGATCTGACGCTGATGCAGGCCGTCGGCGCGCAGATCGCGTCGGCGATCGACGTCGCGGAGCTGCACGAGCGCCTCAAGCGCGCCGCGAACACCGACGCGCTCACCGGCCTGCACAACTACCGCTACTTCTACGACCGCCTCGAGGAGGAGATCGCGCGCGCCGCGCGCCGCGAGCAGACGCTCGCCGTCGCGTTCTTCGACCTCGACAAGCTGAAGACGGTGAACGACACGTACGGCCACCTGGCCGGGAACGAGGTGCTCCGCACGCTCGGGCGCAGCATCGGGGCGCAGGTGCGCACCGAGGACGTGCCGGCGCGATACGGCGGCGACGAGTTCGCGATCGTGATGCCGGACACGCCGCGCGACGAGGCCGAGAAGGTGGTGCTGCGGCTCATGGAGGTCCTCGAGCACGCCGACGTCGAGCTGCAGGACGGCCGTCGGATCCGCATGCCGGAGCTCTCGTGGGGCATCGCCTCGTATCCGCTCGACGGCCGCACCGCGCGCGAGCTCCTCGACAACGCTGACACGCGTGCCTACGCGAGGAAACGATCCCGCTAGCGGAGCTGCGCGCGAAGAGGCTCGCCGACTGCAGGCTCACTCCTGACCGGAAGCTGCGGACGCTCGACGACGCGCACGCGTTCCTGCAGGACCGGCGCATGCTCACGCTCACACAGGACTCCGCGTTGCCCAGCCTCTTCGCGGCGACGCACGAGGAGGCCTACAACGCGACGAAGACCGGCTTCGCGTCGTGGCCGAAGACGAAATGGAGCTGGGGCGGCGAGCTCACCGACAAGCCGGACGTGTTCGAGACGAAGCTGCACCGCGGCAAGACGCTCTTCCTCGCGCCGGAGGCCGCGCGTGCGGCCGATCCGCTCTGCCGCGCCGCGCTCGCGCAGGCCGAGTCCGGAGACGACGAGGCCGCGCGTCTGGTCCGACATCTCGCCGGCGCCGGCCCGAGCACGGTCGAGGACCTGAAGGCCGAGCTCGGTCTCGCCGCGGCCGCGCTGCGCAAGGTGCGTGAGGCACTCGAGCGCGACGGCGCCATCGTGGCGAAGGGTGTGGCCGTCGAGGACAGCAAGGGCGG
>DATEDV010000223.1:0-3623 GCA_035281485.1 Candidatus Limnocylindria bacterium
CGGCGCTCGCCATCGGCCAGCGGCATGCGCCGGCGGACCCACGCGCGCACGCGCTCCTCGTCCGATGCGCTTGGCTCGCGGTCGACCGTGTCTGGATCGACGCGATCGCCGAAGTGCAGACCGGCAAGCTTCAGCCCGCTCGCGGGGTCGTACGGGAAGCCGTAGTACATGCGGTCGGTGTCCTCGACGATGTACACGGGCAGCCGCGCGAACGCCTCGTGCTCCGCGCGCGGCTCGAACCAGAACAGGACGTTGCGCTCGACCCACAGATGCGGCGCGAGGCGAGGCAGCAGACGGGGGAGCCACGCGCCGGCCGTGATCACGAGGTGCGCGGCGCGATACGAGCCCAATGCCGTCGTCGCGCGCACGCCCTCACCGTCGCGCTCCCAGCGCTCGACCGGCTCCGTGAAACGTAGCATCGCGCCGTGCCGCTCGGCGAGCCGGAGGTGCGTCTCGACGCAGCGCTCGGGGGCGAGCCACCCGGCCTGCTCGTCCAGCAGACCCACCCAGTCGTCGGCGATGTCGAAGACGGGGAAGCGGCGGCGCAGCTGTGCCGCGTCGACGAGCTCGTGCGCGAGCCCGTGGTCCCGCGCGCTGGCGAGCGATCCGGATACGAGGTCACCGTCCGGCGGGCCCATGTACAGCCCGCCGGTCTGCGTGAGGAGCCGCTCGCCGCTGTCGCGCTCGAGCTCGCGCCACAGATCCCACGCGCGCCGCAGCAGCGGAACGTAGCTCGGGTGCTCGTAATACGAGAGCCGGATGATCCGCGAGAGCCCGCCGAACGACGCGAGCGTGTGGCCGCGCGCGAAGCGCTCGAAGCCGAGGACGCTCTGGCCACGCCGCGCGAGGTGGTACGCCGCCGCGCTGCCATGCGCGCCGAGGCCGGCGACGATGACGTCGTAGACGCGATCGGTCATCGCGCGCTCAGCCGGCCACCGCCATCGCGACGATGTTCGCGACCTCGTCCGTCTTCTGGCTCCCGGCCTCGACGCCCTTGATGCGTCCGCCGCGCAGCCCGGCGCGCACGGCGTCCTCGATCGCACGGCTCGCGTCGCTCTCGCCGAGGTACTCGAGCATGAGCCCCACCGCGCCGATCGCCCCGACGGGACTCGCCACGCCCTTCCCCGCGTACTTGGGCGCCGATCCGTGAATCGGCTCGAACATGGAGACGCGACCTGGATTGATGTTTCCCGACGCGGCGACGCCGAGACCGCCGCAGATCGCGGCGCCGAGGTCGGTGAGGATGTCGCCGAAGAGATTCGTCGTCACGATCGTGTCGAACTGCTCCGGGCGCAGCACCAGCCACATGCAGGCCGCGTCCACGTACATCGCGTCGCGCGTGACGTCGCCGTACTGCTCGCCGATCTCGTCGAACACGCGCCGCCACAACTCCTGCACCGGGATGGCGTTCGCCTTATCGACGAGCGTGAGGTGCCGCTCGGGACGCGAGCGCGCGAGCTCGAACGCGTAGCGCACGATCCGCTCGATCCCCGGTCGCGTGAAACGCATGGGAACCTCGGCGACCTCGTCCTCGCCATCCCCCGTCACCCAGCCGGTCTGCCCGTAGACGTCCTCGGTGTTCTCCCGCACCACGACGAGATCGATGTCCTCGGCGCGCTTGCCCTTGAGCGGGACGAGCCGGTCGTCGTACGCGACGATCGGCCGCAGGTTCACGAAGAGATCGAGCCGCCGGCGCATCCCGAGGATGACGTCGCGTTCGACGACCCCGCGCGGCGCGCGCGGATCCCCGATCGCGCCGAAGAGGACGGCGTCGAACTCGCGCAGGCCGTCGATCTCCTCGGGCGTGACGCGACCGGCCGATTCCACATAACGCGCCGATGACCAGCGCAATTCCTCGCGCACCGTGGAAAAGCCGTAGCGCCGCTCGGCGGCGTCCAGCACGCGGAGCGCGGCGCGGGTGACCTCGGGGCCGATGCCATCACCGCCGATGACGGCAAGGCGGTAGGAGCCGCTCATGGGACGGGGGAATCCTCGCAGAACCGTTGACGTGGCGCAGGCGGGGGACTAACTTCGACGAAGATGTTGCACCGCCGCGCCGCCATGGTCATGCCCGAGGCCCATTGCACCTGCGTCTGTGCGATGGGCGACCACGTCATGGGAGGCGGCAGCTAGCTCGCTAATCCAGCTTCAGCGAATTCACTGACGGCCTCCCACACGGGAGGCCTTTTGATTTCCAGGGAGGTTTGAGATGAGTGACACGAGATACCTGGCGATCGCGTTCTCGAGCCGCATCGCCAACGGCCACCTGCGGACGGCCGTGACCGCCGCCGCGCCGCCCGACGCGAAGGTCGTGCGCACGCGTTCCGACGTCGTGGCCGCGGTCTTCGAGGTCGACGAGGACGTCGATGCGCGCAGCGAAGGGGAGCGGCTGCGCCGTCGCGTCTCGAAGGACGCCGACGACGCCGAGCTCTCCGTCGCGGTGTCCGGCCCGAAGCGCGGTTCGACCGGCGCGCACCTCGCGCTGCTCCAGGCGGAGCAGGCCGTGTCGCTCGTCCGCACCAACGGCGGCAGGGCCAAGACGACGCACTTCGAGGACCTCGGCCCGTATCGATTCGTTCTTGGTCAGCCGGAGAGCGACATCGAGGCGTTCGCCGAGCGCGTCCTCGGACCGCTCGCCGACGACGAGCGCTACGCCGACCTCGTCCGCACGCTGGAGGCCTATCTCGATCTGCATGGCAGCGTGAACGGCGTCGCGCGCACGCTCTATCTCCACCGCAACACCGTGCGCCAGAGGCTGCGCCGCATCGGCCAGCTCACGGGCGCGAAGCTGAGCAGCGCCGACGATCGTCTCGCACTGCGACTCGCGCTGCTCGGGCGACAGGCGCTGGAGCGGATCGCGAGCTAACGCGTCGGCGCTGCCGCCGCGCGGTACGTCTCGACGAGCGCGGCGAGGCTCGCGGGATTCGCGACCGCGCCCTCGCTCACGGCGCCGGCGAGCGGCTGCCCCATGAGCAGTCGCTTCACCGGGATCTCCAGCTTCTTGCCGTTCAGCGTCTTCGGTATGTCGGGCGCCGCGAAGATCCGGTCGGCGGTGTGACGAGGCGAGAGCGCGCGCCGCAGCGTGTCGTTGATGCGCTTCCGCAGTGCGTCGTCCAGCGTCGCGCCCTGCGCGAGCACCACGAAGAGCACGAGCTCGGGGTCGTCCGCGCCGACCTCGACGACGAGGCTGTCCTTGATCTCGGGCAGCCCCTCGACGATCGCGTAGAACTCCGCGGTCCCCATCCGCACGCCGCCGCGGTTGAGCGTGGCGTCGGAGCGGCCGTAGATGACGGACGAGCCGTCCTCGTTGAAGCGGATCCAATCGCCGTGCCGCCACACGCCGGGATACACATCGAAGTAGCTCGCCTTGTAGCGCTCGTCGTTCGGGTCGTTCCAGAGCCGCACCGGCATCGACGGCATCGGACGTGTGATGACGAGCTCGCCGACCTCGCCGACGACCGGCTGACCGCGCTCGTCGAAGGCCTCGACCCTGGCGCCGAGCGCCGCGCACTGCAGCTCGCCGGCGCGGACCGGGAGCGTGGGGCACGACTGCACGAACGCCGTGCAGAGATCGGTGCCGCCGCTCACGCTCTGCACCGGGAGCGATCGGCCCAGCATCTCGG
>DATEDV010000224.1:0-3216 GCA_035281485.1 Candidatus Limnocylindria bacterium
CCGCGAGGATCGACGTCGCGAGCGGCAGCCGTCCGTCGATGAACGCGCGGCCGACGACCTTGTCCACGGCGTTGTGCCGGCCGATGTCCTCGCGCAGCGTGACGAGCCCGCCGTCGGCGGTGAACAGCGCCGCGGCGTGGAGTCCGCCGGTGGCGTCGAACACCCGCTGACCGCCGCGCAGCTGCTGCGCGAGGGGCGGCAGCGTCGCGGCCTCCACGCGCGGCCCATCCGCGAGCGGCGCGTGATCGTGAGCCAGTGACTCGACCGTCGTGGCGCCGCAGACGCCGCACGCGCTGCTCGCGAGGAACGATCGCTCGGGCCGGCGGCCGGAGCCGTCGCGGAGCACGACGTCGATCTGGTTCGACTCGACGACGTCGTCGTTCACTTTCAGACGAGGCTCGCGGTCGCCCGCCTCGGCGCTGATCCGTATCTCGACGATGTCCGCGAGCCTTGCGACGACATGTTCGGCCGATAGCAGACCGAGGGCGAGCTCGATGTCGTTGCCGGGCGTCCGCATGACGATGCTTAACGGCTCGCCGCTCAGCAGGAGCTGAAGTGGCTCCTCCGCGGCGATGGCGTCATCCACGTGCTCCCAGGCGCGGCCGCGCCAGCGCGCGATGGGGACGCGAGGCGCTTGGGGTCGCGCCATGGCTATCTGATGCTAAGCGGAGTCACGGCGAGTGACCGGCAAATCGTCGTCACGTCGATGAGCTGAAGCGAGCGGTGTGAGCGCCGACCGCTAGCGATACACATCCGGGGCATGACGCCAGGTCGGCCACGCCGCGGGGTCGTGGCTGGTGAATACACGCGTGAGGTCGTCGGCAACGAGCGAGCGGAGGAGCGCGAGCGACTCCCTGGCGGCGACGGGATCCGCCGCGGGGATCTCGCCGCGCTCGAGGTTCTCGCGCGTGAACGCCGCGTCGCCGGTGAGGACCAGGCGGCCGGCCTCTGTGAGATCGATGACCAGGGACTGATGACCCGGTGCGTGGCCCGGGGTCGGCACGACTTCGACGCCTCGCGCGACACGGGCGCGGCCGGTGACCGGCTGGTAGCGAAGCTCCGCGATGTCCCAGTACACACCGGGGAAGTTGGGCTTCCCCTTCGCGAAGGCGAGATGCTCGGCCTGCACGACGAACGTGGCGCTCGGGAACGCGCCGTTGTTGCCGGCGTGGTCGAAATGCAGGTGGCTGTTGACGACGATCGCGATGTCGTCGGGCCGTACCTCGAGCGATGCCAGTCGCGCCACGATGGCGTCGTTCCGGTCCATCACCACCGTGAGCCCGCTCTGCGGGCCGAACGTCGCATCCGGGCGGTCGACGTGGACGGGATGAAGACCCGTGTCGAAGACGATGTTGCCCTCCGGGGTCCGAATGAGCGCGGACCATACCGGCGCGACGATCCGCTCGTCACGCGCCGCGCCCTCGAGCCACGGCTGGAACGCGGAGCGCGCGATGTCGACCGCGCCGGTGCGGAACAGCTGGAGCTCGATCACTCGTGACGCCGATGGGCGATGGCATGGCCGCGACCGCGGGCAATGAGCCAGCGGTTGACCGGGAACGTCACGGCGAAGGCGACGGCGAAGCCGATGGCGAGGCTGACCCAGAAGATCACGCTATCGAGCCCCGCCTCCATCGCGCCGGGGACGAGCGCGATCACGGCGTTGTCGACGGCCTCCATCACGGTGATCGAGATCGTGTCCGCCGCGAGCGTGATGCGCAGCGCGGCGGCGGCGGCCATCCCGGATCGCAGCAGCGGAACGAGCGTGAACGAGTAGCCGAACACGAAAGCCAGCGCGATGCCGAGGACCATGGCGGGCTCGGTCGCGAGGCCGATCGCCCCCGCTATCAGCAGGCCGAGCACCTCGCCGATCGCGCAGCCGGTGAGGCAGTGCCGCGTCGCGTCGAGAGCCTGCCGCGTGACGTTGGGCGCGGCATGGCTGACACGGGCGTGGCGCTCGCCGTGTCCGGTGTGGCTCACTCGCGCAGCAGCTCGTCGACCGCCGCGTACGGATCGACGGCGCGTTCGGCGACGCGCGACACCGCGCGCTCGACGCGCTCCTCGCCGAGGCGATCGCGGAGACGCCGCACCAGCGCGTCGCGAAGGAGGTCCTCGACCTCCGCGCGTGCCGCGGCGCGGCGCCGCGTGTCGCGCTCGCCGCTGTCGGCGGCCCACGCGCGATGCTTCGCGATCGCCGCGACGAGCTGATCGATGCCGTCTCCCGTCGCCGCGACCGTACGCACGATCGGCGGCTTCCAGGCGGTGCGCGGCGCGCCGAGCGTGAGCATCTGCGCGAGATCGCGCGCGGTCTCATCCGCGCCGGGACGGTCCGCCTTGTTCACGACGAGCACGTCCGCGATCTCGAGCACACCCGCCTTTATCGCCTGGATGTCGTCACCCAGTCCCGGCACCGTGACGAGGCACACCGTGTCGGCGACGCGCACGACCTCGACCTCCTCCTGCCCCACGCCGACCGTCTCGACGAGGACGACGCCGTAGCCGAGCGCGTCCAGCACGTTGACGACACGAGACGTCGCGCGCGCCAGACCGCCGGCATGCCCACGGCTCGCCATGCTCCGGATGAAGAGGCCCTCGTCCAGAAAGCGCTCGCGCATCCGGATGCGATCCCCGAGGATCGCCCCGCCGCTGAACGGAGAGGAGGGGTCGACCGCGACGACCGCGACGCGATCGGTGCTCGCGCGGTACGCGCCGGCGAGGCGATTCACGAGCGTGCTCTTGCCGCCACCCGGCGGACCGGTGATGCCGACGATCTCGGCGCGTCCGGTCAGCGGATAGAGGATCCGCAGCGCATCCGCTGCACCGGGCTCGTCGTTCTCGACGACGGACAGGAGACGCGCGATGGAGCGCTTGTCGCCGCCACGCGCGCGCTCCAGCAGGCCGGACGCGGCGACGGTCACGAGGCCTGGCGCGCCAGGTCTCTCGCGATGACGATGCGCTGCACCTCGCTGGTCCCCTCGCCGATCTCCATCAGGCGCGCGTCGCGCACGATGCGCTCGACCGGATAGTCGCGCAGGTAGCCGTAACCGCCGAGGATCTGGAGCGAGTCGTTCGCCGCGCGACTCGCCGCCTCGGATGCGTAGAGCTTCGCCTTCGATGCCGCCACGCTGAATGGCATGGCGCGGTCGGCCAGCGCGGCGGCGCGGTGTACGAGCAGACGCGCCGCGTCGAGCTGCGTCCGGGCGCGCACGATCTTCCACT
>DATEDV010000225.1:0-10257 GCA_035281485.1 Candidatus Limnocylindria bacterium
CGATCTGCAGCTGCGCGGCCGCGTCGACCACCCGCGCGTCACGCAGCTCGAGGGCGACGCGCTCTCGCCGGACACGCTGGCAAAGGTCGAGGCCGCCGCGGCCGGCGCGCAGCGCGTGCTCGTCGTCCTCGATGACGATCACAGCGCGGCGCACGTGCTCAAGGAGCTGCGAGCGTACGGCCGCTTCGTGACGCCCGGAAGCTACATGGTGGTCGAGGACACCAACGTGAACGGACACCCGGTCTTCCCAGAGCACGGACCCGGACCGATGGAGGCGGTGCGCGAGTTCCTCGCGACCGATCGTTCCTTCGAGATCGACCACGCACGCGAGAAGTTCCTGATCACCTATTTCCCGGAGGGCTGGCTCCGCAAGCGCCGCTAGCGGGACGGCTCACAGATAGCGCGACTTCAGCTCCAGGTAGCGCTGGATCGTGGCGACGGTGAGACGCTCGGCCGGCACGTCGATCGTGTGCACGCCGCGGCGCCGCAGGATCGCGAGCGCCCGCGCGCGCGCCTCCCGCACGTCCTCGGCGACGACGCGCTCGTACAGCTCGGTCGTCGACGACGGCACGCGCGACGCGACCTCGGCCAGCTGCGGATCCGCGAGCAGGCAGCAGAGCACGAGGTTGTTGCCGGCGAGACGCGTGACCGCGGCCACCAGCGCACGTGACGCCTCGTCGTCGACGAGATCGGTGAAGAGCACGACGAGCGCGCGACGCGCGGTGCGGGCGCGGAGGAACTCGAACGCCGCTCGGTAGTCCGGTTCCGTAGTGGTCACCTCGAGCCGGCGCAGCTCCTCGGTGAGCCGCAGGAACTGCTTGCGGCCGCGGCGCGGGACGGCGTACGAGCGCACGGTGTCCGCGAAACCCAGCAGCCCGACCTCATCGCCCTTTGCGGTCGCGACGTAGCTGAGCATGAGCGCGGTATTCACCGCGTGGTCGAGCTTCGTAAGTCCCGCGAGCGTGCTCGACATCATGCGGCCGGCGTCGAGCAGGATGAGGATCCGCTGCTGCCGCTCGGTCTCGTACTCGACGGTGATCGGCTTTCCGCGGCGCGCGGTCGCGGTCCACGAGATCGAACGCGGATCGTCGTCGGGCAGGTATTCGCGCAGGCGCTCGAACACCGTGCCGGCACCGGGGATGCGCGCGCGCCGCTGACCGGCGTCGTACGCGAGGCCGCGGCGCAGCGTCACCTCATAGCGACGGATCTCGTGCAGGTCGGGATAGACATTCGCCGGCGCGGCGGCGGCGACGCGGCCCTGGCGTTCGACGAGATCCAGCGGACCGCGAAGGCGGAGATGGATGTCGCCGAACGAGAACGTGCCGCGGTGGTGCGGACGCGCCGCGTAGGTCGTCTCACCGCTGTCGCGCGGCGCAACGGTGAGCGCCGCACGGCGCGGTTCGACGTCGAACGACACGGGCACGGTGTCGGCGAGCATCAGGCGCAGCGGCCGCGCGAATGGATTCGCCACGCGCAGCGTCACGCGATTCGGGACGCCGATCGACAGCTGCGGGTCGGCGACGCGCTCGACCGCGATGGCCGCCGGAGCGGGCGTCGCGCGGTGGTCCACGAACGCCAGCGCGAGCGCGAGCACAACGACGGCCACGCCGAGCGCGAGGAACGCGCTCGAGACGCCGGCGAGGGCGAGCGGGACGGCGGCCGCGAGGACCAGCGCGAGCAGCCGCGGGCGCGGCAGCGGGACGGCGCTCAGCGCGGGACGTCGAGGCGCGTGAGGACGCGCCGGCAGACGGCATCGGCGTCGAGCCCCTCGATCTCGGCCTCGGCGCGCAGCACGAGACGGTGCCGCAGCGTCGGTATCGCCAGAGACTTCACGTCGTCGGGCGTCACGAAGTCGCGCCCCTCGATCGCGGCCGCGGTCTTCGCGGCGCGCAGCAGATGCACGCCGGCGCGCGGGCTCGCGCCGAGCAGCAGGTCGGTGGACTTTCGTGACTCCTCGACGATGCGGGCGACGTACTGCAGCACCGAGTCCTCGACCGTGACCGCATCGACCTCGGCGGCGCACTCCTCCAGGACGTTCTTCGCGAACGGCTCGAGCCTCTCCACCTCCGCGAGCGGCTGTCCCTTGTCGTGCGCGCGCAGGATCGCCTGCTCCTCGGTCGGATCGGGGTACCGGACGATCGCCTTGAAGAGGAAGCGGTCGAGCTCGGCCTCCGGCAGCGGGTACGTCCCCTCGTACTCCACCGGGTTCTGCGTCGCGATGACGAGGAACGGTCGGGGCAGCTTGCGCGAGTCGCCCTCGAGCGTGACCTGCTTCTCCTCCATCGCCTCGAGGAGCGCGGCCTGCGCCTTGGCCGGCGCACGGTTCACCTCGTCCGCGAGGACCACGTTCGCGAAGATCGGGCCCTCCTTGATGCGGAAATTGCTCGTCGCGATCTCGTAGACGGAGGTGCCGACGATGTCGCTCGGCATGAGGTCGGGCGTGAACTGGATCCGCTTGAACGTACCGCCGATGAGCCGTGCGATCGTCCGTGCGAGGAGCGTCTTCGCGGTGCCCGGCACACCCTCGATGAGCAGGTGTCCGCCAAGGACCAGAGCGATGAACGCGAGGCGGACGGTCTCGTCCTGACCGATGACGATGCGATGGACGTCGCGCTGGAAACGCTCGGCGACCTCGCGCGCGCGTGCGCTCATCGGATCGTCGTGAGCCGTTCTATCTGAGCGACGGTACGGAGGAGCTGGTCCTCGCGCAAGCGCCTCCCGAGCGCGTCGTCGACGGCGCGCGCCTCGGCGGCACGCTGGCGGTCCGTCGCCGCCAGCGTCGCGAGCACGCGGTCGAAGTCCTGACCGGGGTCGAGGCCGAGCGCACGCGCGAGACCGCCGCGCAGATCGCGGCGCAGCCGCCGTCGCGCGATCTCGCCGCGACCCGAGCGCCGCACCAGACCGGCGAACCCCCGGATGTACTCGAGGCTGGAGCGTGCCGGCCGCGCGTCGAGCGGGACGGGAGGCCCGAGCCGGCGGCCGGACAGGACCAGATAGAGGAACGCCGCGGCGAACGCGAAGACGAGCGCGCGGCCCGGCCACGTCGTCTGAAGGAGCACCAGCACGTCGGCGCTCGGGTGCGCGCCGTGGTGGTACTCGTCGAACGCCACCGTGCCGCCGCGCGCGACCGCGTCGTGCGCGAGCGCGAGCGCGACGCGAGCGTTGTCGCCCTGGCCGAGGCCCGACGCGAGGAACGGGAACAGGCTCGCCACGACGTAGAACGTGCCGCGCCCCTCGCGCACCGCCGCGGCGATGGACGTGCGGCCGTCGGTCGCGAGCGACAGCGCCTTCGGGCCGAGCGAGAGCGAGCCGACGCGGTCGACCGCGAGCGTCCGCGCCGGTGGATCCGCGAAGGCAGCTGTCCTCAGCGCGTGCGTTCCGGGGCTGGCGATGCCGGTGATCTGGATGCCGAACGCGTCGAGGAGCGAGCGCTCAAGAAGACCGAGATCCGTCGCGACGACCGCGGTGCCGCCCGCGGCGACGAACGCCTTCACGTTGGCGGCGTCCGTCGGCGTGAACGCCTCCGTGGCGCCGAGGATGAAGAGCACCGACGCCGCGGAGACCTCGGGCACATAGCGGTCGCCCTGGAGCGTCGTCGTCGTCGCGCCCATCGCCTCGAGATACCGGCGGAGCGCTGCCGCGCCGCCCGGACCGTCGTCGTACACCGAGCCCGTGCGACCCGTCCCCGCCGGTGAGCTGCCCACCGTCGCGACGGCGAACACGATCGTCGCCACCGCGAGGATCGCGGCGAGCAGGTAGAGCGGACTCGGCCGTCTCATCCGGCCACACGCACGGCGAGGCTGCGCGCGCGACGCGCCTCGTCCGCGCCGGGATCGCGCAGACCGAACCAGGAGCGCTCGTACAGCGAGACGAGATCGCGCAGCGCGTCGGCGTGGGGGATCGCGGCCGCGCGGACGAGGAGCTCGCGGTCGGTGAGCGCCGGGTCGTAGCGGATCGCCTCACGCGCCACGAGCGCCGCGAGCGCGAACAGGTACAGCGCGTGGATCGCCTCGCGCGGACGGCCCGCCGCGAGCGCCTCATCCGCCGCCCGAAGGTACCGCGACGGATCGGGTCGCTCGGCGCCGGCGCTCTCGCGCAGCGCCACCTCGGTGCGCACGCGCTCGCCGAGACCGCGCCCGAGCGTCGCCACGACGAAGAAGATCACCGCGGCGCCGAGCAGGCCGAGGAGCGGCCACACCAGTCCGAAGTCGAGCCGTGGCCCCTCGAGGCCGGCGAGAAAACGCTGGAGCGCGCGCACGATCGAATCGAGCAGCGACGGCGACGCGGCGGACTCGTCGACCTGACGCAGCACGTCGCGGAGCGCGGCATCGGACCGCGCGCCGTCGATCGTCGGCGACAGCGCGGGCGTGGCGAGCGCGATCTGCGTGTCGAGCAACGCGAGCGCCGCGTCGAGCGCGGCGTCGCTCGACGTGATCCGCTCCGCCAGCGCGCTGCCGTCCAGCTGCAGCTCACCCGAGGGCAGCGCGACGGCCGTCGTTGCCAGGACGAGGAGGCGCGCCCGGGCGACGGCGTTGTCCCGGACCGCGCCGGAGACGCCGCGCGCCTGCGCCAGGAGCGCACGCGCCTCGGTGAGGCGCTGGTGGTAGTCGCGCGGCGAGACCGTATCGGCGTGCGCGACGAGCGGCGCGGCGAGCCACAGCGCGGCGGCCAGCGCGAGCGTGCGCGTCAGACCGGGCGCGGAAGTGCCTCCGTGGCGAGCTGGAGGTCGAGCGCCTCTTTGCGCACGCGCAGGTCGAAGTAGAGGATCGTGAACGTCCCCCACTCCACCGGTGCCCACAGCACCGTCGCGAGGACGTTGACGATGTTCTGGAGCGCGAAGCGCAGGCCGGTGTCCGAGATGAACGACGCGACGACGATGAACGAGATGAGCGTCGAGAGCACGCCCTGCAGGACGACGAGCAGGATCTGCAGACCCAGGATCCGCCAGCGGTGGCCGTTCGCGAGCCACCACGAGCGGCGCACGGCGTGGACCGGACCGACGGGCTCGAGCGACGCGACCACCGGTGAGACGAGCCACGACGCGAACACGTACACCGTCGCGATGATCCCGCCGAGGATCGCGATCGTCGCGACGATCGCGTTCCCCACGATCGCGAGGACGACGAAGAGGCCGACCCATCCGAGCGTGAGCCCGAGGAACAGCAGAAGCCCGGCGACGACGATCCGCGGCGCTCTGCGCAGGCCGGCGCGGAACGAGTCGCCGATGGTCGTCTCCCGTCCGAGATAGCGCGCGCCGGCCGCGTCGACGAGCGCACCGACCTGGACCGCGAGGAGCGGGATGGCGATGAGGATCGCGGCGAGCGCGAGCCCAATGACGGTCACGATGGCGCGGTTCTCGGTCGGCGTGAGCGGTCCCGATGGGAACGATTCGGGCGTCGACGCGAGATCGATCAGCCGGGCGAGCGGGGCGAGATCCGCGCCGAAGCTGACGACGAGGCCGCCGATGACGAGCGACAGCGCCAGGTAGGGGACGGCCGAGAGCACGATGAAGAGGAGCGGCCGCTGCCGGTACATCGAGAAGACGCGGTCGACGATGTCTCCGACGCCCAGCGGACGGAGCTGCGGAGCTTCCAACGCGCGCATGTTAGTTGCGGGCTAGCGCGCTCCGGGCGTCGGTGCGGGTGCAGCCGCCTCACCGAGACCGAGGCGGCGATACAGCCGCGCGAGCGGTCGCGGCGCCCACCAGTTCAGATTCCCGAGAAGTCGCATCGTGGCGGGCACGACGAGCGCACGCACGAGCGTTGCGTCGATGGCCACCGCGAGCGCCATCCCCAGCCCGATCGCTTTGATCAGGAGGATCTCGGCGAGGCCGAAGGCGCCGAACACCCCGACCATGATCGCGGCGGCGCCCGTGATGAGCCGGCCGCTGCGCTCGAGGCCCTCGGCGACCGCGTGCGTGTTGTCCCGCGTACGCAGGTACTCCTCCTGGATCCGCGAGAGGAGCAGCACCTCGTAGTCCATCGAGAGCCCGAAGACGATGCAGAACATGATCACCGGCGTCGACGGATCGATCGAGGCGGCCTCGAAGCCGAGCAGGCGCGCGCCGTTGCCATCCTGGAAGACCCACACCAGAGCGCCGAACGATGCGCTGATCGAGAGCAGGTTCATCACGACGGCCTTCAGCGGGAGGACGACGGAGCCGAGCAGCACGAAGAGCACGACGATCGTCGCCAGCATCACCCACGCGACGGCCGTGGGCGTGCGCTCCACGATGAAGTTCACCGTGTCGAGGTCGATCGCGGTGAAGCCGGTGATGAGCTTCTCGCCACCGGGCGGCGGCTCGACCGCGCGGAGATCGCGCACCAGCTGCCGCGCCTGGTCGCTGTACAGCGCGTGCCCGGTGACGACGTCGAACAGTGCGATGTGCTGGCCGACCGTTTGACGCAGTACCGCCTGGAGCTGCGGCGGGAGCTGCTCGCGCGGCAGCGAATAGAGGGTCGCCAGATCCGGCGGCGGGCCCAACACGCCGCCGAGCGCGCGCGGATCGATGGCGAACGCGCTCTGCACCTGCTGGACGCCCGGGATCGCGGCGAGCCGCGCGTTCAAGGCCTGCAGCTGCGGCACACGCTCGCGGTCAAGCGGACTTCCGGTCGGGTAGTACGCGATGACGCTGATGTGGTTCTGCCCGGCGCCGGGGAAGTCGGACACGAGCTTGTCGAACGCGGCCCGGGACTCCTCGTGCTTCGGCAGCGTGCGCACGTCGCTCGACGCGAGGCGCAGATGCAGGAACGGAGAGCCGGCGAGGAGGATGAAGGCGACGGTCGGGATCAGCACGAGGAGCGGCCGGCGCATCACCGCCGTCGCGATGGTGTGCCACCAGCCGCGCCCCGACTGAGCCGGTTGCATGATCGGCACGCGCAGGCGATCGATGCGCGACCCGAGCAGCGCGAGGAGCGCTGGCAGGAACGTGAGTCCGTAGAACACCGCGCTGGCGACGACGATCGCGCCGGCGAGACCCATCGAGGGGAGGAACGTGCCCTCGTAGAAGAGCATCCCCGAGAGGCCGATCGCGACGGTCAGTCCGGAGAACGTGACCGCGCGACCCGACGTGGACATCGCGATCGCAAGTGCATCCTCGCGGCTGCGACCGCGCAGGAGCTCCTCGCGGAAGCGGCTCGTCACGAAGAGCGAGTAGTCGATCGCCACGCCGAGCCCGATGAGCGTCACCACGTTCTGCGCGTAGACCGAGACGCCGGTGATGCGCGACAGCAGGAACATGCCGGCGATGCCGCTCATCACCGCGAGGAGCCCGGTGCCGAGCGGGATGAGGGCGGCCACGACCGCGCCGAAGACCAGGAGCAGCAGGATGAGGGCGAGTGGGAGCGCGACGATCTCCGCGCGCTGGAGGTCAGCAAGGAGTACGACGTTGAAGCCGTTGTTGATCGCGAGGACACCGGTCGCCTGTACGCGGAGCTTGTCGGAGCGGACCTTCGCGCGCATCTCCGGGTAGTAGTCGCGCGCGATGTCGATGCTGTCCTTCACCGCGACATCGACGGCGATCGAGCGCTTGTCGTTCGAGAACTGGCGCGCGGCCTGGACGTTCGCGGGGTCGTATGGCGAGTTGATCGTGTCGACGCGCGGATCGGTGCGGAGGGGCACGAGAGCGGTCTCGACCGCGGCGCGGAACTCGGGATCCTCGGCGGACAACGTGTCGCTGGAGAAGATCAGCGTGAAGGTGGATCCGCCGACGATGGGGAGCTCCTGCTCGATGAGGCGAGAGGCGCGTCCTGACTCGGCCGTTTCGATGAAGCCGCCGCTCTCGAGCTTGCCGCCCTGACCCGCGACGAAACCCGAGATCAGCAGGACGACGACGGAGATGGCGAGAACGGGCCAGCGGTGGCGGTAGACAAAGCGGCCCCAGGCCTCGAACACCCTTCGGCCCTCCCACCTCAGATGTGCGGCGACAAGCGTACGGGAAATGAGGCTCGGGACGGGCGCCGATGGCATGGTCCTCGTCAGGTTTATTTGCTCGAATTTGTCGGCCACTCCCGCCGTCCGGCGGTAGGTTTATTTGATAGAGTTACGGCTGGATGACTAATCAACCTAATCGACAACGGGCCCGCGGCCGACCAAGTCGGGCCGCGATCCACGAACGTCTCGAGACAGAGGTCCGCGCTCTCAAGGCGGTGGGCGGACTGCCGAACCCGCGAAAGGCCGCTCTGATCTGGCGCGACATCTGGGTCCATGAAGCGCACAACTCCACGGCGATCGAGGGGAACACGCTGGTCCTCAAACAGGTCGAGGCGCTCTTGGCGCGAGGTGAGACCGTCGGCAACAAGGACCTTAAGGAGTATCTCGAGGTCAAGGGCTACGCGAACGCGGCGGAATGGGTGTACGCGCAAGCCCGGGCCGATCAGGAGACGGGTGCACCACTGGTGACGCTCCAGGAGGTTCGGAGCATTCATCACGAGACGATGACTCCGGTCTGGGTTGTGGCACCTCATCCGGACGCAACCCCGGAGGAGTCGCCCGGCAACTATCGACGACATGACATCCACGCGTTCCCGTCGAAGATGCGGCCGCCGACTCATCCACTCGTTGCAGCCGAACTGAGGAGCTGGCTTGACCGCGCCAATGCGTTAAGAGATGACAAGGGCTACGTCGCCGAGCGTCTCGCCGATCTCCACGCCTCGTTCGAGCGGATCCACCCGTTCATCGACGGCAACGGCCGCACAGGTCGTCTTCTTCTGAACCTTCTTCTCGTGCGGCTCGGCTATCCGCCCGCCGTCATTCAGAAACGCGAGCGTGCGGCGTATCTGAGAGCCCTGGCGCGCGCTGATCGTGGAGACCACGGCCCGCTCGGCGAGCAGATCGCTCGCGCGATGCTGGACAGCCTCATGCGATTCCTCCTGCCCGCTCTCGCCGGAAGGAACAAGCTCGTCGCGCTCGAAGCACTGGCTGACCGGGAGGTGTCGGCGAGCGCGCTGCGCCAGGCCGCCGAGCGAGGACGCATGCGTGCCGTCAAAGACGAGCGAGGCAGTTGGCGAAGTTCAAAGGCGTGGGTGGCCGACTACAAGAAGGGCCGGTACGAGGGTCTGAAGAAGCCACGTGGTCCGCGCCGGAAGAATGCGGCCGCCTGAGGCGCGTCGCCGGTGCGGCGACGTAGGAAGACCGAGCGCCAGAGGTCACATACGGAGGGCGAGCCCGCTGATGAACCGCTCGGTCGCGGCTCTGAGTCGGCGGTCGGGGTGGGCGGACTCGAACCGCCGAACTTCTCGCCCCCAAAACGAGCGCTCTACCAAACTGAGCTACACCCCGTTGACATCCATTCTCGCATGTGCGCGCGTTGCATCGCGCGGTGATGGAAGACCGTACGAGAACGTGGACCAATCCGTCCCCGATTAGCGCGTCTAACAGCTCAGGCTGGCAGTCGTCTCCGCGCCGTTGACATGTACGGCTCGAGCGCACGCACCGCGAACACGCTCAGGATCCACACGACCAGTCCGATGACGACGGGCTCCAAGTACGACTCCGCGTACGTGACGGCGTAGCCGAGCGTCGGGATCGCGACCCACGCGGTGTCGCGCGCGGGCACGATCGTGCCGCCCGCGAGCACCGCATCCTGAGTTGCTGGTGCAGCGAGAACGAGCGCACCGATGGGCATCATCGACTCGGCCGGCGCGCCCTGGACCACATACGCGGAAAGTCCAAACAGCCGCACCGCAAGCAGTGCGAACGGCAGAACGAGGATCGTCGCGATGACCGCGAGGGCGATGAACGTCGCGAGTGCGTGAGTAAGCCAGCGGCCCGCCTGCCCAGGCGTTCGTCGTGACACGGTCGCCTCCCCTGCCTTGCCACCGCCGCCCGGTGGCCCGTGCGCACTTTCGCGCTGACGGCGGCACGACGCCATAGCCGAACCGGTACGGATATCCGCCACCGTTCGTACTAGTCCGTACCGCGCTGGATAGGCTGCGTCGCGTGATCGTGGTCGTCGAGGGCCCCAGCGGCTCAGGCAAGACGACGTGGTGTCGTACGCACGGCGGACGCTACGCCCTGCTCGAGGAGCTCCCTGACCACTCGACGGTCCCCAACGACGCACACGACCGCGCTCGTTACTGGGTCGACCGCACCGTCGCCCGCTGGCAGCGGGTGCTCGCGCGCGAGAAGGGTGACGGCCTGGTCGTGGTGGATGTCGATCCCCTCAAGCTGCACTACGTCTGGACGCTCTTCCGCACCGGTCAGGCCTCACAGCTCGAGTGGGACCTACAGCGGGAGTCCTCGCGCGAAGCGTTCAGC
>DATEDV010000226.1:0-9237 GCA_035281485.1 Candidatus Limnocylindria bacterium
CGCTCGCCGATCCGCCGCAGCGTGCGGAGGTCGATTCGCTCCTTGAAGCCGACGACCATCACCGCCGCGACGCGCTTGCCGCGGGCGTCGGTGACCGCGGCCGCGACCGCTCGAACACCGCGGAAGAGCTCCTGGTCGTCATAGCCGACAGCCTCGCCGTGGAGCAGCACCTTGCCGTGCGCACCCGCGTCCAGGGGAAGACGCCGCCCGAGTGGTGCGCTCATGTGCAGTCCCGATGTCGGCTCCGCACGCGCCGCGATCTCGAGCTTGCCATCGTGGATCACGCCGAGCACCGCTGTTTCGCCGAACGTCTCCATCAGGCTCACGAGATGCGGCTGCGCGAGCGCCCGGAGGTCGGGAGAGCTCGCGTCGGCGAGGGCCCGCAGCTGTGGTCCAAGGCGGAAACGCGTGTCCGGATCGCGGATGACGAAGCCGTGAGCGTCGAGTGTGAGGAGGATGTCGCGCAGCGTGCCCTTGGAGACCTTGAGCGTCCGCGCCAGCTCCGAGATGCCCTGTGGCCGGCCGCCCTCCGCGAGCGCGCGCAGGATGCGCGCGGTCTTCTCGACGGCCGGTACCGGTCGAAGGCTGCCCGTGCTCTCCGCCATACGCGTACGGAGCATAGTACGAGTGGACCTGCAAGCGCAGAATGTCGGCGCTCGGGCGGGAGCCTGACAAAGGGGAGTGACAGATGAGACGGGCAGTGGCAGTCGGCGTATTCGCGCTGGCAGGGATGATCGGCACCGCGGGTGTGGCGAATGCCGATGGCGAGGACTACGAGTCAAACCCCGGCCGCCAGCAGTCGTTCACGGTGAGCTGCAACGCGGGACACGGCGCGTTCGGGATCTTCGAGGGGGAGCGCGGCGCCTGGGTCCCCGCGGCCGCTCAGGAAGGCGGCATCGGTGACAGCACCGGCCCCGCCAATAGCGGCGCCGCGGCTACGTGCCGAGCGCAGTGATCGAGCGGCCATCGAATTAGACAGCCGTTCGACGTAAAACAGGCGCCCACGCGGCCTAAACTCGCCCGCGCGTGAGCTCACGCACGCGAGGGAGGGCTGGCATGCCAACGATCAAGCTGCCCGGCGAGGCCGAGCACAACGCCATGGTGAAGAAGGTCGACGCGATGATCCGCGAGGTCACGAAGTCGCCCACCATGACCGCGTCGACGCGCGCTCTCGGCCTCCGTCCATCGATCCTCATCGGCGAAGAGCAAGAGCTGGCCCACATCTTTGCCAAGCGCGGTCTGCTCAACCTGCAGAACCACATGATCGGTCTCGCGGTGGCGGCAGCACGCTCGGCCCCGTACGAGCTGCACGAGCACACGCGCAGCCTGCAACTCGAATACGGCATGGACAGCGGCCAGATCGTCGAGATCGCGGCGACGGTCGCGCACGTCACGAGCATCAACGTCTTCGAGAAGGCGATCGCCGCCTTCAACGACAACGCGCCGCTGCGCGTCCAGGACCCGTCGTCACCGGTGCTGGTCGAGGTCCGCCAGAAGCTCGGGAGCGTGCCGCGCTACTTCCTGTACATGGCCAACGACCCGCGGTACACGAAGATCGTCCTCGATCGCGAGATCGCGACGGTGCACGAGGGAGAGGTCTCGCGGCTGAACAAGGAGCTGGTGGCGTACGCGACGAGCGTCGTGAACGACGGCCGGCTCTCGATGGTCCACCGCGCCGAGGTGCTGCGCGGCCTTGGCCTGACGAACGACCAGCTCTTCGAGGTCACGACCGTCGTCGGCGTCTTCGTCAAGCACGCGTCCTTCGCCAACGCGCTGCAGCTGGAGACGACGGCGGGCTAGACGATCTTGGCGCCGAGCGTCTTCTCGAGCTCCCTGAGGGCGTCGCGGTGCGCCTGCTCATCGAATGACGTCACCCCCTCGCGGACGACCTCGACGTCGTAGCCCAGGTTGCGCGCGTCCGCGGCGGTGAACAGGACGCAGATGTTCGTGCAGTCGCCGACGAGGCGAAGCGTGTCGACGCCCTTCTCTCGCAGCGTGATGTCCAGATCCGTGCCGAAGAACCCCGAGTAGCGGCGCTTCGGGATCACGTCGTCGTCGTCCCCGGGCGCGAGCTCCGGGATGATCTCGGCACCCGGCGTCCCCGCGACCGCGTGCCGCGGGAAGATCTTGAACTCCGCGTCGTCGGGCACGTGGTTGTCGGTGAGGTAGACGACCGGCTCGGCCGCGGATCGCGCGCGCGTGAGCTCGCGCTGGATGACCGGAATGATCTGGGCCATCGACGGTCCGCAGTACAGCGCTCCGCCCTCGCGAGCGAAGTCCTCGATCATGTCGATGACGACGAGCGCGCGCTTCACGGCTACACACGCTAGGCGAAAAGAAAAGAGGACGGCGGATGCCGTCCTCTTTCTACGACAGCTCTCGTGCGCTTAGTGGTGGCAGGCCTTTGCGGTACCGCTCTGCTCGGCCGTCTTGAAGGACTGCCCGCAGCCGCAGCTCGACACGGCATTCGGGTTGCGCAGCGCGAATCCGCCGCCCATGAGCGCGTCCACGAAGTCGATCTCCGAGCCTTTGAGGTACATCGCGCTCATCGGGTCGACGACGATACGCACGCCGTCGTGCTCGACGAGCGTGTCGTCCTGCTCGCGACCCTCCGCGAACGTCATGCCGTACGAAAAGCCCGAGCAACCGCCCGGTGTGACGTAGACGCGGAGCGCGAGATCGGCGCGGCCCTGCTTTGCGATGACTTCCTTGAGCTTGTCCGTCGCGCGCGCCGTCATCGTGACGACCGGCTGGTCGCTCTGCGTGCCGGTCTCGTGCTGTTCGATTGCCATGAGTGGCGTCCCCTTTTGGCGGTTCGGTCTGACCACATGATAGCCGACCGTGCGCGCTTTTCGAGGCCATTTCACGCATCGAATGGGGCCGGCGCGGGCCACTCATACACTCGATTTCGTGCCCATTTCGCTCCACCACGCGCAGGTCTTCTACCCGCCTGGTCAGGAAGCGCAGGCACGCGATTTCTATGGCAAAGCCCTCGGCTTGGACGAGATCCGCAGGCCCGAAGCCCTCTCCGATCGGGATGGGATCTGGTATTCCGCGCCTCCTGGTCACGTGCACCTGTCGGCGGATACGGAGCTCGGCCTCCATCCGCGCCGGCACTTCGCGCTGCGCGTGGACGATCTCGACGCGATGCGCGACCGTTTGCGCGAGCGCGGCGTGCGCTTCGAGGAGGCCACGCCGATCCCGGGGTGGCGACGCTGCTATGTGTTCGATCCGTTCGGGAACAAGATCGAGCTCGACGAGATCCCCTCGTGACCGAGTTCCGCTTCTCGCCACGTCCGAACCGTGCGAGCGAGATCAACTGGCGTACGTGGGGCGACGCCGCGTTCGATGAGGCCCGCCAGCACAACAAGCCGGTGCTGCTCGCGATCAGCGCCGTGTGGTGCCACTGGTGTCACGTCATGGACGAGACGAGCTACAGCGTCCCCGAGATCATCAAGGTGATCAACGACCGCTACGTCCCGGTGCGCGTCGACAATGACGAGCGCCCCGACGTGAACCGCCGCTACAACATGGGCGGCTGGCCGAGCACGGTCTTTCTGACACCGGAGGGCGAGATCATCCACGGCGGCACGTACGTCGCTCCCGAGCAGATGTGGCAGACGCTCAACGGCGTCGACCAGCTCTGGTCGACCAAGCACGACGAGATCGCGCAGCGTGTCCTCGAGCTGCGCGCACAGGAGGCTGAGGCGCGCAAGCCGAAGGCCGGCGATCTCACGGCCGATATCGTCGACAACGTCGCCGCGCTCGTGCGCGGCCAGTACGACCCGCAGTTCGGCGGCTTCGGCCGGGCGCCAAAGTTCCCGCAGGTGCGTCTCCTGCGCTTCCTGCTCGACGAGTACCGCCGTCACGGCTATCCCGATATCGCCCACATGCTGCACAAGACGCTGGGCGCGATGGCGTCGAGCGGCATGTACGACAAGATCGAGGGCGGCTTCTTCCGCTACGCCACGACGCGCGAGTGGGAGATCCCGCACTACGAGAAGATGCTCGAGGACAACGCCGAGCTGCTCGCGGTCTACGCGGAGGCGCACCGCACGTTCCCACAGGCGGGATACGACCGTGTCGTCCGCGACGTCGTGCGCTGGATGGACACGGTGCTCTGGCGCGACGACGTGAAGGCCTTCGCCGGATCGCAGGATGCCGACGAGGTCTACTACGAGCTCGACGGTGCCGGCCGCGAGAAGCACGGCGCGCCGTTCGTCGACATGACCTTCTACACGGGCTGGAACGCTCTGGCGGTCTCCGCGTACGTAGCCGCGGCGGCCGCCCTCGCCGATGAAGCTGTCGAGGAGCGCGCGCACGAGGTGATGCGAACCATCGCGACGCGGATGGTCGTGGGTCCGGAAGGTCAGCTCATGCATTTCGATCGCGGGGAGGGACCGCGCGTCGCGGACCTGCTCGGCGACTGGGCGGCGTTCCTACAGGCGACCATCGACGAGTACGAGACCGGAAAGCATCCGGGGGCGCTCGCGGCGGCGGTGAAGGCCGCGACCGCGATGCGCGAGCGGCTCGAGGACGCCGAGAACGGCGGCTTCTTCGACGCACCCGACCGCGTCGAGCCTGGCCGCGTCGCGATCCGCGAGAAGCCGATCGAGGACAACGCGATGGCGGCCGACGCGCTCCTGCGTCTCGCGGCGCTCACCGGCGACGAGCGGTGGCACGAGACGGCGATCCGCGCTCTCCGTGCGTTCGCCGGGACGTACCGCGGCTGGGGCCAGTTCGCGTCTTCGTACGCCAACGCCGTGGCACGGGCGCTGAGCGAGCCGATCGCGATCACGGTCGTGGGACAACCGGGCGACGCGGCCGCGCTCGCCCTGTGGAACGAGGCGCGCGCCGTCGACGACCCGAATCGCAGCACGCAGTGGCTGTCGCCGGAGGACGCCGAGCAGCTCGAGCAGCTCGGGTTCCCGCCCGACCGTGTCGCGGCCTATGTGTGCGTCGGGACGATGTGCTCGGCCCCGCTGACGGACGAGGGCTCGCTCCGCCGAGAGCTCGAGCGGGCGCGCGGGCGCCTGGAGAGGGTCTAGCCGCTCAGGCACGCTCCGTGCGGGCAAGCGTCCCATGGCCCGCGTCCAGGACACCGACGAGGTCATCGACACCCGCACCCTCACCGGTGCGGTCACCGTGGTCGGCGTGCTTCCGTCAGGCGAGGCGGCGCGTAAGGCGGCCGCCGCCTTGGAGCGCGCCGGTTTCGCGCCGGATCGCATCGGCATCGTCGCGGGGAACGTCCGTCAGGCGCGCGAGGTCGCGGGCTCGTACAGCCCGCAGGGAGCGCTGGCGGGCGCGATGATCGGCGCCCTGCTCGCCGTCGCCTACGTGGTGTTCGGCGGTGACGCCGTACGCCAGAACCCTGTCGGCGTGGTGCTGGGCGGCGTGGCGCTCGTCGTCGCGTTCGCGGCGATCGGGTGGCTCGCGGGCCGCGCGCGCGTCTTCAAGCAGGAGGAGTACGAGGAGCTCGAAGACCACGCCGAGCACGGCGAGGTCATCATCTCGGTGGTCTGCGGGACCAAGAACGGCGAGGTCGAGGCGCAGCGGATCCTCGGGCGTATGGGCGGGACTGACATCCGCGTCGAGCAATCGAGCGAGGCCGTCTAAGCCGAGACCGGCGCTCCTCGCACCCAGATCGCCTTGGGCCGCTGCAGCACCTCCAGGTCACGCAGCGGGTCACCGTCCACGAACACCAGATCGGCATACGAGCCCGCCACGATGCGACCCGCCTTGGGAGATCCGACGACGTCCGCCGCGACGCTCGTGGCGGCCACGAGCGCTTCCTCGCGCGAGAGGCCCGCTTCCGTGAGATAGACGAGCTCGAGGGCGAAGCGGTCGTGCGTGTTGAACGGCGTGCCGGCGTCGGTGCCCGCGGCGATGCGCACGCCGGCTTTGTGCGCGGCGCGGATCCCCTCCTGATGCTTGGTGGCGACGAGGCGCGCACGCTCCATGACGCGCGGCGGCAACGCATCGGCATTGTCGATGATGCGGCGGAGCGCCGAGAACGTCGGGACGAGCGCGATGCCCTGCTCCTTGATCGCGCGGATCGTTCGCGTGTCGAGCAGGGTCGCGTACTCGATCGAGTCCACGCCGGCGGCGGCCGCGATCCGCATCCCCTCGGAGCCGTGCGCGTGCGTCGTGATCCGGACCCCCGCGCGGTGGGCCTCCTCGACCGCGGCGGCCGTCTCTTCGGCGGTGTAGGCCGCGAGCTCCGGGCCCGCGCCCTCGCCCAGGACGCCGCCCGTGGAGAAGAGCTTGATGACGCCCGCGCCGACGGCGACCTGCTCGCGCGTGGCCGCACGGACCGCGTCGGCGCCGTCGGCGACGCGTCCGACCTCGGTGCCGTGCCCGCCGGTGATCGTGATGCCGCGCGCGGCGGGGATGATGCGCGGGCCTTCCAGCGCCCCGCGGTCTATGCGGCGCGCCAGCTCGACGACCATCGCGCCGTTCGCGCCGAGATCGCGGACGGTCGTCACTCCGCTGCGCAGGCTGATCCGCGCGTTGCGGAACGCCTTGAGCGCCGCCGCGGCCTCGCCCTCTCGCGCTTCGGCCTCGAAGTCCGCGCTGCCGTCGAAGGTCAGGTGCGCGTGGCAGTTGATGAGGCCGGGCACCGCGAACGCGCCGCTCGCCTCGAGCTCGCGCGACCGCTGCGCCTTCGGTGTCTTGGGAACACGAGATCGCTTTCCGATCCAGGCGATCTCATCGTTCTCGATCACGACGGCGACGCCCGACATCGCTTTCGTGCCGTCGAAGAGCCCATCGATCTCGAGCACCGTGCGCATCGCGAGGCAGTATCGTCCACCGATGCCGCACCCGCTGATCGAGCGTCTTCGCGCGCGCGGATACGTGATGCCGGATTACGACGGCGGGGGACTGCTGAGCGTTCCCGCGACCGTCCTCGACATCCTGGGCGCGCGCGAGGAGGGCGACGCGCCGCCACTCGCCGACCTCGAGCCGGCCCTGCGGGATGGAGTGCGTCAGGTGGTCGTCGTCCTCGCCGACGGTCTCGGCTGGTGGCAGCTCGAGATGCTGTGCGACCGCGGCAGCATGCCGTTCATCGCGGAGCTCCGTGAGCGCGCGCGGCAGCGCGACGGCGCGCAGCTCATCCAGGCCACGTCCGTGTTCCCCTCGACCACCGCGGCGGCGATCACGACGCTGAACACCGCTCGCACGCCGCTCGAGCACGGCAACATCGCGTACTTCATCTGGCTCGAGGAGTTCGCGCAGGTCACCGCGATGCTGCGATGGGGCCCGGCGGTGAAGCGTCGCGGCTCGTACTTCGACGACCCCGCGATCGACCCGCGGAAATACGTGCTGGTGCCGTCGATCCACACCCGTCTGCGCGAGCGCGGCGTCGCGTCGCACGTGATCGAGCCCGAGCTGTTCCGCTCGGAGGCCATGACGCGGATGCATGCGGCTGAGGCGGGTTTCCTCGGCTACGCGCTCCCGTCCTCGATGGGCGTCCTGCTTCGCGCGAGGCTCAACGCCTCGTGGCGGCCGTCCTACGTGTACGCGTACTGGGCGGGCATCGATACGGTGTCGCACCTGCACGGCCCACGCAGCGAGGAGGCGGCGATGGAGGCGGCCCTCTTCGACCTCACCCTCCGCCGCGCGCTCGGGGATCGCACGCAGGGTGACACGCTCGTGCTGCTCACGGCCGATCACGGACACGCCACGACGGAGCCCGACAGGCTCGTCGATCTACTGGGCGACGAGGAGCTGCTTGGGCTGCTCCGCAATCCGCCCGCCGGCGAGCCGCGTTTGGTGTTCCTCCACACCGACCATCCGCAGCGCGTCCGCGACCACCTCGAGGCAAGATGGCCGGGGGTGCTCACGATCCTCGATCGCGACGAGCTCATCGATGCGGGCCTGTTCGGCCGCGGTGACCCGACCGTCGCACGGCGGCGTATCGGCGAAGTGATCGTGCTGCTCGACGGCGATCGCTCGGCATCGGTCGTGAAGGTGGAAGGACAGGTGTTCCGGCATCGCGGATCGCACGGCGGACTCACGGCGGACGAGATGCGCATCCCGGTCCTCGCGTGGCGAGCGTGAGCACGCTCACCTAGGATTCCGCGGATGGCGACGACGTCCTATCTCGAGGCCGTTTCCGGGGGGATGGTCGCGGCCGCCGCATTCAGCGACGACGACGCCGCCGTGCAGGCGGTGACGCTCTTGCGCGACTCCGGCGTCCGCGAGCAGGACATTTGCGTGCTCGCGCGTAACCGGCAGCGCGCGGAGCTGGTCGCCGGTGGCCGCGCCTGGCTTCCCGGGAAGGGCTGGGGTGGCCTGCGTTACCGGCTGCGACGCTTGCTCCCTGGCGGCATCATCCCGAGGGACGTCCGCAAGCGTTACCGCCGCGCGCTCGGCGAAGGCAAGCTCGTCGTCGTTGCTGCGGCGGACGGGCAGCCGCCTGACACCATCGCGGCGCTGCTCGAGCAGGCACGCGGTGAGGCCGTCGAGAAGTGGTGGCAGCACCCGACGTACCTCTTCGCGCCCCCGGAGCTCGCCGGCCCGTTCTAGCTGACTGCCATGGCGGCCCCGTCAGCGCTGGCGAGCGCGATCGACAGGTGGGGTATCAGACTCGGCGCGCCGTTCACCGAGGTGTACCCCGGAAATCTCGTGTACCACTGCACGCTGCCGGACGGAACGCCGGCGGTCGTGAAGAGCGAGCCGGACCGCGGCGGCGAGGACGAATTCCTCAGCGGGATCGCAGCGCTCGAGGTCTACGGCGGTCGCGGCATGGTCCGCATGCTCGAGGTCGATCACGAAGAGCGCATCGTCCTGATGGAGCTCGTCGTCCCCGGCGAGACGCTGTGGCGCACTCCGATCGCCGATGCGCTCGCGGCGGTCTCGTCGGTCATGGCGAAGCTGCGACGAGCACCACCTGCCGACCACCGTTTCCCCGACGTGCGCGACCACCGGCTGGCCTGGGCGAAGCATCGCCTTCTGTACGGCGGCCCCGGGCCGATCGATGCCGACCTGTTCGAGGTAGGGGAGCGGCTCTTCGTCGAGCTATGCGACTCGTCGGTCGCTCCGGTCGTCCTTCACGGAGATCTCCACTACGGCAACGTCCTGCGTTCTGACCGGCAGGGCTGGCTTGCCATCGATCCGAAGGGCAATACCGGGGAGCCTTGCTACGAGACGGGCGCGGTCCTTCGTAACCGGATCGACGAGCTGTACGACACCCCGGATCCGGTGGCGGCGATGCGCGGGCGGATCGAGGCGCTC
>DATEDV010000227.1:0-2109 GCA_035281485.1 Candidatus Limnocylindria bacterium
TTCGTCGCCGAGCTCCCGGCCGATCTCGGCGGACCGCTCGAGCGACCGTCGCAGCGCGGGGCTGCTCGTTTCGGTCTCGCCGAGGGCGCGCCGGAGGTAGGCGACCCAGAAATGCGCCTCCGCGAGCAGGCGAAGATCGCCGAGCTCCTCCGCCAGGGGAAGGACGCGATCGAGCGACGCCACCTCCTCGTCCCACGGGCGGAAGTTCCAACCGACCTTCACGGCGCCGATGACGGCCTCGACCCGCTGCCGACGACGCTCCGGTGTCATCGGCAGGGCGTCCAGGTGGGCGAGCGCGCGATCGTACGCGTCGCGAGCTTCTTGGATCGCAAAGCCCGCCGCGGCCGCTGCGCCCGCTTCGAGCAGGTACGGGATCGCGCGCGCGGCCTCGCCGGCCTCGTCGAGATGCCTCGCGAGGATCGGCGCAAGGGACGGCGCACGCTCCGGATACGTCGCCTCCAGCGCGTCGGCGACCGCCGTGTGAAGCCGGCGTCGCTCCTGCTTCAGCAGCGAGCCGTATGCGGCCTCCTGGCCGAGGACGTGTTGGAAGACATACTCGATCTCAGGCTCGATCGAGGCGATTCGCACGAGCCCGGACGCTTCGAGCGTGCCGAGGTGCCGGCCGATGGTCGCGGGACGCTCGCTTGCGACGACACGTTCGAGGAGGGACAGCGAGAACCGACGGCCGATGACCGATGCCACTCGCAGCAGGCGCCTCGGCTCGTCGGGCAGCCGGTCGATGCGCGCCAGGAGCAGACCCTGGATGGTGTCCGGGATCTCGACCTCTTCGATCTGGTTCGTCGCGGTCCAGCCCGAGCTCGAGGATGTGAGGGCGCCTCGATCGATGAGCATTCGGATGATCTCTTCGACGTAGAAGGGATTTCCCTCGGCGCGTTTCAGGATGTAGGCGGTCACCCGCGCGGGAACTGACTCGACGTCGAGCAGGTTGCCGATGAGCGCTTGACTTTCCTCGACGGACAGCGGCTGCAGCCGGATCTCCAGGAGGGTGTCGCCGAACAGCTCACGCGCCATCGTCACCAGCCGCCAGCCCGCCGCATCCTGGTCGGGCCGGCAAGCGACGAGCACGAGCAACGGGAGCTCGTTTGCGATCGCCATCAGATCCGCCAGCAGCTCCGTCGACGCGCTGTCCGCCCAATGGACATCGTCGCAGACGAGCGCGAGCGGACCACGTGCCGTCGAGGCACGGATCAGTTGGCGCATGGCCTGCGCGTAGCGGCCCTGGAGGAAGAGCGGATCGATGCTCGTGACGCGCTCTAAGTCCTCGCGAGCGAGCTGGAGCCCGAGCAAGTGTTCGAGATAAAGGATGGCGGTGGGCGCGTCCGCGCCGAGGAGCTCGCCCACCCGTGTCCTGAGCGCCGCGCGCGTTTCCGCGTCGTCCGCTGTCGGACCAACGCCGATGAATGACCGGACGAGCCGCCCGACGAGGTGATAGGGGAGCGAACGGCCGTAGCTCACGCACCGTCCCTCCGCCCAAGTGGTGGCGGGGCCGTTGGATCGCGATCGCAGCTCGTCGAGGAGCCTCGTCTTCCCGAGGCCCGGCTCGCCGATGAGGCAGGAGGCGCGCCCATGGCCCGCGTGGACCATGTCAACGACACCCTTGAGCGCGGCGAGCTCCTTGTCGCGTCCCACCACCGCGCTGCCAAGGCCAGCGAGGCCGCGTGTTCGCCCAGGCGCCTGCTTCGGTCCGCTGATCTCGAAAGCGACGACCGGCTCCGACCTGCCCTTTACGGTGAGCGGCTCGAGCTCGATCGCATCGAACAGCGGCGCGACGAATCGGAATGTCGCCGCCGTGACGAGCACGGTGCCCGGCCGCGCGGCGCCCTGCATCCGTGAGGCGATGTTCACGGCGTCACCCATCGCGGTGTACTCGTACATGAGGTCGCTTCCGACCGTGCCGACGACGACCGGTCCAGTGTTGACACCGGCGCGAATGGCGAACTCGATGTCGCGTGCGCGCCGCAACTCCGTCCCGAGGTCCTCGACCGTCGCGATCATGTCGAGCGCGCAGCGGACTGCACGCTCCGGATCGTCCTCGTGCGCGACCGGAGCGCCGAAGAACGCAAGGATCCCGTCTCCCATGAGTCGAGC
>DATEDV010000228.1:0-17198 GCA_035281485.1 Candidatus Limnocylindria bacterium
GACGCGGATCCGCGTCGAGCCGCCGACCGGCTCCATCACCTGCTCCTGCAGCACGCGCAGGACCTTGGCCTGCGTCTTCAGGCTCATGTCGCCGATCTCGTCGAGGAAGATCGTGCCGCGGTGGGCGACTTCGAACATCCCGGGCTTGGCCGAGACCGCGCCGGTGAAGGAGCCCTTCTCGTGCCCGAAGAGCTCGGCCTCGAGGAGCGTCTCCGGGAGCGCGGCGCACGACACCTTGACCATCGGACCGCTGCGGCGATTGGAGTTGTAGTGAAGCGCCTCGGCGACGAGCTCCTTGCCGGTGCCGCTCTCGCCGGTGATGAGCACCGTCGCGTCGGCCTTCGCGACCTTGCCGACGGTCTTGTAGACCTCCTGCATCGGCGGCGAGTTGCCGACGATCCGCTCTGTCTGCACGAGCGAGCTGATCTCGTCGCGCAGCACCTCGACCTCCTGCGCGAGGTCCTGGTAATCGAAGGCGCGCTTGACGGTGTGCGAGATCTTGTCGAGCTCGAAGGGCTTGGTGATGTAGTCGAAGGCGCCGAGCTCCATCGCCTTGATCGCCGCGTTGGACGAACCGAAGGCGGTCATGATGAGCACGGACGTCCTCGGCGATGCCGTCTTCACCTTGGGGAGCGCCTCGATGCCGTCGAGCTCCGGCATCCGTACGTCCATGATCACGAGGTCCGGCGAGCTCTCGCCGACATGCGACACGACCTCCGTTCCGGTGGCGGCTTCGGAGATCGAGTAGCCCTCGTCGGTGAGGAGCTGCTTCAAAAGCGAACGGATTGAGGCGTCGTCGTCAGCAACGAGGATGGACTTCTGGGCCATTCTTGTACGGTTCCTTCCCAGCGGGAGCCAAGCTACGCCTCTTGGACCACGCTCCCCGGTCTTGCTAGAGAGTTTGTGTCCCGCCAAGCGTACATGTCAAATCGCTGCCTGGAACGGGCGAGCGTCCGGAGACCGACCGCTACGCCACGTCGCGTACTGCAGGCACGAACGAGGCGACCACCGCGACGGCCACGGTCACGAAGCCCGCGAGCGCGATCGCGACGTGCACGCCGAGCGCGTCGCCAAGCGCGCCACTGAGGAAGACCAGCGGCAGCCAGCTCAGGTTCGTCAGGGCGATGCGAGCGCCGAACACGCGTGCGCGGAGGTTCTGGGGTGTCGCCTCCTGCATGATCGTGACGGTCGGCACGAAGAACAGCACGTTCGCCGCGCCGAGGAGCGCGAACAGCACGAGCGCGACGGTGAAGCTCGGCGCGACCGCGATGAGGCCGGCCAGCGTGCCCCAGGTCGCGAACCCGGCGATGAGGAGCTGGCCCTTTGGGTAGCGGGCGATGTATCGCGGGAGGAACGCGCTGCCAAGCACCGCACCGAACGCGATCGCGGCCTCGGCACCGCCGAAGAGGACCGCGCCGAGCGTGGCGTCGTTCTCCGCGAAGCGTCGGATGATCAGCACCGGTGTCAGTCCGTTCACGATCGGCAGCGCGAGCTGCGCGCCGAGCGAGAAGACCGTGTTCGCCCAGACCACCGCGGTGCGTCGGATGAACCGCAGTCCGTCGATCCCGTCGCGCCAGACCTGCCCCAGCGTCACCGGACGGCTCGTCTCGGTGATCGCGATGCGCGACAGGAGGAGCGCGGCGAGGGCGAACGTCAGTGCATCCGCGTAGAAGGCGCCGTCGCCGAACGTCGCGAAGAGCACGCCCGCGGCCAGCGCGCCACCGATCTCGACCGCACGGTCGGACGCATAGACCAGCGAATTCCCCGCGGGCAGCCGGTCCGGCGTGAGGAGTGACGGCACGATCGCGACGCGTGCGGGATTGAAGATCGCACCGCACATCCCCGCGATGAACACGAGGACGAACACGATCGCCAGAGGAACGCCCGCGCCGAGAAGCATGGGTATGACTCCGATGAGGCCGACGCGCGCGACGTCGCACCAGAGCATCGCGCGTCGCGCACCGACCGCATCCGCGATGGCGCCGCCGAACAGGGAGAAGAGCGCATTCGGCAGCGTCATGATCACGACCGCGAGGGCCGTGAGCACGGCCGAGCCCGTCATGCGGTAGGTGACGAACGTGAGCGCGATCAGCGAGATCGGGTCACCGAAGCGACTGATCACCTGCGCGAGCCAAAAGAGCGCGAAGTTCGTCGACCGCATCTCGTGACGGCCGGCGACCTCCTCTGGGCTGGCCTGGAGCCACAGGAAGGGGATGAGGAAGCCGCCGAAGGCGATCAGGAAATCGCCGACGCTGTACATGCTGCGGAAGAAGGGGAGCGCGACCGGGATGATGTCGCCGAGGAACGGAAAGATCGTCGTGGGACCGAGCGGAAGGTAGAGGCCGTTCTGCGGCGGCGGTGCGCCGATCTCATTCGCGAGCGGTACATCGACGGGCATTCCGCTGTTGAGCAGCACGACGAGCACGTTCGAGAACGTGCCGACGGAAATGAGTGCCGCTCCCGGCAGCCGCCAGTTGCGAGCGGCGACGACGGCGATACAGAGAAGGCCGACGAAGTAAACGGCCAGCGGCGAGGCCGGAACGACGAAGCCCAGCAGCCGGAGGGCGGCGCCGACGACCAGCAATGGCCAGAGATAGAGGGTGAAAGTGCTGAGACGGCGCCAGTCGCCGCCGAATGCGATGCCGGCCGCGATCCCTAGTGCTACACCGCTAAGAAGCATCGCGCACGAGCGGTTCGCGCGCGAGCCGACGTCGGAGCTCGGCCAGCGTCTCGTAGTTGATGGGCGGCAGGTCGTCGGCCTCGAAGGAGTCGGGGCCGCGCCGCTGGATGCAGGTCTGCAGCGCCCGGACGATCGCGGGATCGAACTGGGTGCCCTTGTACCGGTTGAGCTGCTCCATCGCGCGCTCGTGGCCCGGCGCCTTGCGATAGATGCGGTCGGAGGTCATGGCCTCGTACGTGTCGGCGACGAGGAGGATGCGCGAGCCGATCGGGATCTCGTCGCCGCGGAGCCCTTGCGGATAGCCACTGCCGTCGAAGTTCTCGTGGTGAGCGAGAACGATCGGGACAAGTGGTCGCAGCGCTGCTGATGGCTCGAGGATCGACGCGCCGTAGATCGGGTGTCGGCGCATCAGCTCCTGCTCGTCGGCGTCGAGACGCGCAGGTTTCATGAGGATGCGGTCCTCGATCCCGATCTTGCCGATGTCGTGAAGGAGTCCGGCGAGCTCGATCTGTTCGATCTCGCGCTCCGCGATCCCAAGCTCACGCGCGATCGCGCCAGCGATGCGAGACACGCGGTCGGCGTGGCCGCGAGTGAAGCCGTCCTTGGCGTCGATGGCCTGTGACAGTGCGGAGACCGTCCCATAGAACAGGTCACGCGTCTCCGTGTATCGGCTGAACGAGTAACGAGCGAGAAGGAGGGGGACCATGAACAGCACTGCGGCCCACTGGCCAACCTTGTCCGCCACTTCCGCCATCAGCCAGCCCAACGGCACCTGCGACACAAGCCCAATCGCGATGTTGCTCACCGAGAGCGCCCAAACCCGGGACAGCGCGGTCTTAGTGTTAAGACTGTTCGCGAGCATTGAGAGGCCGTTGTTAACAACGGCAAAGGCGCCGCCCGCTGCGGCGATCTGCGCAAGTACACCCAACGGATCTCCCGGGCGAACAGCTGACTGCGTCATCGACAAGATCGCCCACCCAGTAAAGGCGGAAAGCACCCAGTCCGCCCGATTAAAGAGAGTGCCGTACCACTTGGGCTCCCCGCGGAAGTCGCGCAACTCAAACGTACCGATGAACGCGACCCAACAAACTCCGAAAGGATTTGGAAGTCCGGGATCGAAGAGCGCTGCAAGAACAGGCGCTGTAGTGATAGTGGCGTGGACACCGCCAGGCAACCGCACCGGGAGCGCGGCCGCAACCAACGTGATCACAATCCAAAAGAACACACGACCGATATCCAAACTCGGCGGGGGTGGCGTCGAGACGTAGACGAGGATTGCCACCGCTACAAGGACGATGGCGATAAAGAGCCACCGCACTGTGCTGGGAACGGGGGCGATTCGGAGAGTCACCTGCGGGAGGATATGCGAGGGCTCGCTCGCAAGCCGCGTCAAACCTGATGCACTGGGCAAACAAAAGAAGGGCCTCGCAGCCCTTCCCTTGCGCGCTTTTACACGCCTCTAGAGGACGAAGATGACCTTAGAAGCCGTTGGTGCCAGCACCACCGGCCAACACGAGCGCGGCGAGCATCGCCAACGATGTGAGGATCCGACGCATCTTGAGCCTCCCTTCGCCCGGCCCTTGCGGGGGTCTATGGCAGGTAAATCGGGCGGCTTGGCCGCCGACTTAAGGGCCTACCTAGGTCGATACCCGTCAGATACAGGCCAGTTTTTGGAAAAAAACATGGGGAACCCTGACCGAAACGACGACCGCGGGGCCGGCGGTTGGTCGGTCCTCCGTCGGCGTAGAGTTCCTCTCGGGCGGGCCAGCATCTTTGGGGAGGGGCAGGGCATGTCGGCGCGTCAGGATGCGCCGTCGCAAGGGCGGGTTGCCGACCCGGACCTTTGGGCGGACGTCGGCTTCCGGCATCTGCCTGATCCATTGGTGAGAGCGTTCGAGCAGTCGAACTGGCAAGAGGTTCGGACGCAACTCCAACCAATCATGGACGGCGCGATCACGGATGGCGCGTATGGTCGTGAACTCCTACAGCTAGTTCTGCGCTTGCCGCGAGGCCTGGACGCGGTCTTGGAACGGTATCGCGCGGCTGCGCTGCTGGATCACGGCGACTGGGATGGCCTCCGCGACTCGCTCGCGGCTCAGCCAATTGAACCGCTCGAGATCAGTGGGAGACGCGATGTAATCATCGCGGGGGTCAGTCGCACCGCTCTGCCCCCTGTAACTGTCCCGCACCACCGCGCGATTTTTGAAGGCTACGAGTTCCAACTCCAGCGCTCGATGCGCGCGATGCGTCGGTGGGCGCAGGGCTTGTCGCAAATACCCTATCCCGAGGACATGCTCGCGCGAGAGGACATCCCTCTTGGACGGCACTTGCGATTCCGGCAGCTGCACGACACCGTCTGGCTTGCAATCTGTGAGGCTCACGCGGGCCGACTCGAGGTCGCCTACGCGTTAGCGCGTGAGGCGCAGCGTTTGGGAGATGAGGGCGAGCCGATGCGCGCCCTGGCCCACGACGTCGCAGCGCTGGTGAAGCTCGGGCTCGGTCAGCGCGACAACTCGCCCCTGCTCCTACCGAATCAAATCTGTCGATCGACGGGCATTTCGCCTTTGGGAGCGTGGGAAATGCTCTATTGCGTGATGCCTTTTCTCGAGTTACGCGATGACGACTCCCTCGAATGGTCGGCCCGCCTGGGTGCGCGCATCGCCGCGCGTCTGGCATCGCCGCGAGGCGAGCTACAGGGAGAGTCGTGGCGGGTTGCGACTGATCTACGTGGCGGCAAGGTTGGGCTCGACACGGGCCTCCCGGGCCTTGTGGCCAGGGCCCGATTGGCAAGCCCCGGCCTGCGCGGTCTACCGATGTTCCTACTCGGTTACGCGCAGCATCGGTACGACGCATTCCGCGAAGCCGAGCAGCTCGCACGTAGAGCGGGCAATGTGTGGCTCGAAGTGAGTGCGCTCGCGTGGATGTTGGCGCTCGATCCCGGTCGGGCAGCCGCGCACCGCCTCAGGCGGCTGCTCGATGTCACAGCCTGGCGGCGCCCGATCCTAGTCCCGCGAGAAGTTGCGGCGGACGCGGCGTTGGGGATGACCGCACTGGGCGAGCGCGCTGAGTCGATCATCGAGTTGGCGCTCGTGGCCGATCGCCCAACGGTGACGGCCGAGGTCATCACGCGCCATATCGACGACCCCACGTTGCCTTCGTCCTTGCGTGCTGCGGCTGTGAACGCGCTGGCACGCATCGGCACCGTACACGCGCGCGAGGTGCTGGCCAAGCTTGCGAAGCGTCCCGACGATGTAGGCCGCACTGCCGCTGGATTGGCGTCGCGGCCAGGGCCGGGGATCGTCCTCAGCGAACGTGAGGTCGAGGTGTTGACCCTGGCCGCGGAGGGACTGACGAATCGACAGATCGCGGACCGTCTCGTGCTCAGTCCACACACGATCGCGCGTCACCTCGCGAACGCGCGGGCTAAGTTAGGCGCTTCGAACCGCGCCGAGGCGGCCGTTCAGCTGGAGCGGGCGCGGCGCTAGGCGACTGTCGCTTCTGATCCCCGCGTGCGGCAGCAGTCACATTCACACCGGACGCCCGCCCCAGCACCGGGCGGACCACATCGGATCTACGCATGGCGTCATCTTGTTGATCGACTCGCGTCGTGGCATCGCCGCAAATGACCAATCGCGGCAGCCATTCCTTCGTGCGAGCCGGGGCGCGTGCGATGAGGAGTGGTCAGTTACGACCATGTCGGGGTGGCGCGTGGGCCACTGCTGCGGACTACGTTCAGAGCCGCTCGTAACGGGCGACGTCCAAGACGAAGACTGTGGCGCCGCCGAAGGTGACCTCCACCGGATACGGCATGTAGAACTCGCCCGGCTCCATGATCGGCGGCATCGGGCTGATGTGCTGGGTCCGGGCGTGGCAGGTCTCCCGGATCGTGGCGATGACGTCCTCGACCTGGGCCTCCTCCACCCCAACGATGATCGAGGCGTTGCTCGTCTTGAGGAAGCCGCCCTGCGAGTGAAGCCGGGTGACGCGGTATTCCTTGTCGGTCAGCGCATCGACGAGCGCACCGGCGTCCTCTGGGTGGACGATCGCGACGATCAGCTTCATCCCGGCGGGACTATACCCTCGCGCTCCGTCTAGGCCGGCGCTCCGAGCATGGCGTCGACCTGGCGTCGGATGTCGGCCGCGACCTCCGCCTCGTCCCGATCACCGGCTATGACCACGAAACGCCGAGGCTCCGCTGCCGCCAGACGGAGGTAGGCGTCACGCACGCGGACGTGGAAATCGTTGGTGTCCACCTCGAAACGGTCCCAGCGCGACTCGGCGTGCCATCCCGAGCGCGCCAGCCCGACGTCCACGGGCACGTCGAGCAGGAACGTCCGGTCCGGCACGAGGGTGCCGACGGCGAGCGCGGTCACCTGACGGATCGCGTCGAGGGCGACGCCGTGGCCGTAGCCCTGATACACGACGGTCGAATCGAAGAAGCGGTCGGCGACGACGATCTTCCCCGCCTCGAGCGCCGGCCGGATGACCTCGTGCACGAGCTGCGCGCGGGCGCTGCTGAAGAGCATGACCTGCGCCTCGGGGCTGAGCGGGATCTCGCGCGCGTGGAGGACGATGTCGCGGATCCGCTCGCCGGCCGCGGTCCCGCCGGGCTCGCGCGTCAGGACGACGTCGCGGCCGCGCGCGGTGAGCGCCTCCGCGAGCCGGCGCGCCTGGAGCGACTTTCCGGAGCCCTCTCCCCCTTCAAAGGAGAGGAAGAGGCCGCGCTTCACCGATAGATCTGGACGCGCCGCACCGGCTCGTGGCCGGTGGATCGCGACGAGAGGCTCGCGCGCTCCGCGAGCTCATGCTGCAGCCGGCGCACGTAGGCGTTCTGCGGCGCGAGCTCGATCTCCGGAGCCTGCCCGCTCGCGACCGCCTCGATCGCCTCGCGCGCCTCCTCGAGCGCGCCTTCCTCCGGACCGCGCCGCAGCTCGACGACGCTCGCGAGCGCGCTCGCGATCTGGCTGGAGGAGTTGCTGCGCGCGATGTAGATCGGGATCCCGGCGGACTCGGCGTTCCGCAGGCGCGGTGTCTTGCGGCGGTAGTAGTTCTTCAGCGTGAGGACGACGTCGGCGTCCTCCGGTTCGCGAACGATCGCGACCGGCATGCCGAGACCGCGCGCGGCGTCCTCGACGCGCGTCCACGACAGGCCGAACGGATACACCTTGATCGTCTCGCGCAGCGAGTCGTCCGGGAGGCGCGGGGTGCTGCGGCGCTGGACCGCCTCGGCCGGCGCGCGCGACGGCGCCTGCGTCGTGCTCGCGATCTCGCCGCTGTCGGTCCGCGCGCGGATCTCCGGCTGGACCGGCATGCCGAGGAGGATCGCGTCGACGGTCTGCGAGACGTCGTGGTAGATCGCGACGCGCTGGTACGCCTGGATCTCGACCAGGACCTGGAACGTCGGCGGCGCCTTGCGCTCGAGCACGGACTTCTGCGTGCCGCGACGGCGCGCCTCCTCGTCCGAGAGCGTCACCGTCTGGATCCCGCCGACGAGGTCGGTGAGCGTCGGGTTCAGCATGAGGTTCTCCAGCGTGTTGCCGTGGGCGGTCGCGATGAGCTGCACGCCGCGCTCGGCGATCGTGCGCGCGGCGGCAGCCTCCTGCTCGGTGCCGATCTCGTCGATGACGACGACCTCGGGCATGTGGTTCTCGACCGCCTCGATCATCACCGCATGCTGGAGCGACGGCGTCGGCACCTGCATGCGCCGCGCGCGTCCGATGCCGGGATGCGGGATGTCGCCGTCGCCGGCGATCTCGTTCGACGTGTCGACGATGACGACGCGCTTCGCGAGGTCGTCCGCGAGGACGCGCGCGACCTCGCGCAGCATCGTCGTCTTTCCAACGCCGGGGCGACCGAGGAGCAGGATGCTGCGGCCCGACTCGACGATGTCGCGGATGATCTCGACCGTGCCGTAGACGGCGCGGCCGACGCGCAGCGTGAGCCCGACCACCTTGCCGGCGCGGTTCCGCAGCGCGCTGATGCGGTGAAGGGTGCGCTCGATACCTGCGCGGTTGTCCCCGCCGAACTGCCCGATGTGCGAGATGACGTACGCGAGGTCCTCCGCCGAGACCTCACGCTGCGAAAGCATCTCTTCTCGCCCGGCGAAGCGCGCTTCAGGGAGTCGACCGAGATCCATGACGATCTCGAGAAGGCCATCCAGTCCATCGAGCGCGCGGACGCGCTGCGCGAGGTCGGGCGGGAGTCCCCGGAGCAGCGCTTCGAGCTCGTCGCTCTGCTGCATTCACATAGGAGCATATCGACACGGCGCAGCCACACCGGCGCTCTGCGGCAGGGTCGCCTAGCGGACGACCGCCGGCGCCAGCGCGGGCTCCTCGACGCGTTCGGCGAGCTCCTTTACGAAGAGCATCGCCGTCGCCGCATCGCGGAAGCCCTCCGAAAGGAGCGCCCGCGCGACGTGCTCCTCGTACGAACGCACCGGCGAGGTGATCGGCCGTCCGGGCGGGAGCACGCGGATGGCCGCGCGCACGAGATCACGTGCCATATCGACGTCGCCCGCGCCGGTGCGCACCTTGAGCACGTTCGGATGGCGGTCGATCCCCGCGAAGGCGAGCGCGACCGCGCAGGGTTTCGTCTGATCGTGATCGATGAGCGCCATGCGGCGGCTCATCGCGAGCGGATTGCCGCCGATGAGGTGCGGCGGGTCGTACGCGCCGCCGCGCCGGCCGAGGTCGAAGTCCTTCACCGAGAGCTGCTCCGCGCGCTGGACGGCGTGCGGCGTCGTCATCGCGTAGAAGCGGAAGAGGTCATGCGCGTCCACCGAGGTGGCCTCGCGCGCGCCGCCGGTGCGGGTCGACGGCGAGGCGAGCGGCGTGCGCACCGCGGCGTACCAGGTCTCGCGCGTGTACGAGTAGAAGCCCGCCTGGAAGAAGGTCTCGCGCGGTCGCGCCTCGTCGGGCACCGCGGCGAACACCCGCTGCATGCCGGCGCGGGCGGCCGCCGCGCTGATGCCGGACAGAAGCCGGAACGCGCTGTCCGCGCCGCCTGGCTCGGGCAGCGCCGCGAGCACGAGCACGACCCATTCCGGGCGCCGTCCGTCGTACACGAGCGCGGTGCTGCGGAGCTGACCGCGGTACTCCTCGAGGTAGATGCGCAGACGGCTGCCCATGCCGATGAGCCCGCCGAAAAGGCCGCGCCAGCCGCCGACCGCACCGGCCGCGAGCGGGACCGGGAGCGCCGACGCGACGATGCCCTCGCGCGTGCGGAGCGCCGACTCGAGCAGCGCGGAGATGCGGCGGACGTCGAACGGGGTCGCGGCGCGCGCGGGCACGCGCGCTCAGCCCTTCCCGAGCGAGAGGAAGAGCCGGTGGAACCGCTCGTCGCGCGTTAGCTCCGGATGGAACGAGGTCGCGAGCAGGTTGCGCTCGCGCGCCGCCACCACCGTGCCGTCGCTCAGGCGCGCAAGGGCCACGACGCTCGGACCGAGGCGCGTGATCTTCGGCGCGCGGATGAAGACGGCGTGGAAGGGCTCGCCCTCGATGCCCTCGACGTCGAGGTCCGCTTCGAACGAGTCGATCTGACGACCGAACGCGTTGCGCTCGACGGTGATGTCCATCAGCTCGGCGAGCGGATGCGGATGGCCCGGGACATCCTTCGCGAGGAAGATCGCGCCGGCACAGGTGCCCCACACGGGCATGCCCGCGGCGGCGCGCTCGCGGAGCTTCGGGATGATGCCGTAGTTGTGCGCGAGCTTGCCGATCGTCGTGCTCTCGCCGCCGGGGATGATGAGCGCGTCGATATCGTCGAGCTGATCCGGGCGGCGCACGTCGACGCCCTCGGCACCGATGCCGCGCAGTGTCGTGAGGTGTTCGCTGAAATCGCCCTGGAGGCCGAGGACTCCGACGCGCGCGGTCAGGGTGTTCGGGTCACCAACCGCGGACGGCAAGGCGTTCGCCGGCGGGGATGGTCTCGAGCGAGAGACCGCGCATCGGCTCCCCCAGACCGCGCGACACCTCGGCGAGGAGTTTCGCGTCGTTGAAGTGCGTCGTCGCCTCGACGATCGCCTTGGCGCGCCGAGCGGGATCCTCCGACTTGTAGATGCCCGATCCGACGAAGTTGCCCTCGGCGCCGAGCTGCATCGTGAGCGCGGCATCGGCCGGCGTCGCGATGCCGCCCGCGCAGAACAGCACGACGGGAAGTCGCTGATTCGTCGCGACGTCGCGCACGAGCTCCACCGGCACGCGGTACTCCTCGGCCTTCGCATCGAGCCCGGTGTCCTTGAGACCGGCGAGCGCGCGGATGGCCGACGTGATCGCACGGAGGTGCGTCACCGCCTCGACGATGTTGCCGGTGCCCGCCTCGCCCTTGCTGCGGATCATCGCCGCGCCCTCGTGGATGCGGCGCAGCGCCTCACCGAGATCGCGCGCTCCGCACACGAAGGGGACCTTGAAGTCGTGCTTCTGCACGTGGAACTGCGTGTCCGCCGGCGTGAGGACCTCGCTCTCATCGATGTAGTCGACACCGAGCGCCTGGAGTATCTGCGCTTCGACGAAGTGGCCGATGCGGCACTTCGCCATGACCGGGATGGTCACGGCGTCCATGATCTCGACGATCTTCTGCGGGTCGCTCATGCGTGCGACGCCACCCGCGGCGCGGATGTCCGCCGGCACGCGCTCGAGGGCCATGACCGCGACGGCGCCGGCCTCTTCGGCGATGCGCGCCTGCTCGGCGGTGACCACGTCCATGATCACGCCGCCCTTCAGCATGCGCGCGAGGCCGCTCTTCAGCGTCCAAGTTCCGGTCGAGCCGTTCGCGCCGTTGCTGTTCTGCGGAGAGGCCATGTGTACGCAATCGTAACGCTCTGACCGTAGAATCGGAACATGGCGGTCGTCGATGCGAACGTGCTCGTGCTCAACCTCGACTTCCAGCCGCTGAACGTGTGCAACGTGCGGCGTGCTGTCGTGCTGCTCTCGAAGCAGAAGGCGACGGTGATCGAGCAGAACGGCCACGTCGTTACGAGCGAGCGGCTCATCCTGCAGTCGCCCTCGGTGATCCGCCTCGTCTACCACATCAAGCGGCCGCGGCCGGTCGTCAAGCTGACGCGCAAAGAGATCCTCCAGCGCGACGACCACACCTGCCAGTACTGCGGCAAGCGAGGGAACGACCTAACGCTGGATCACGTGATGCCCCGTCATCGCGGCGGACAGCACACCTGGGACAACGTGGTCGCGGCCTGCCGCGCCTGCAATCACCGCAAAGGTGGCCGCACGCTGCAGGAGTCGCACATGACCTTGCTACGGCAGCCCAAGCGGCCGCCGGCCACCCCGACGTACCTCTACGCGTCGTACGTACGCGCAGGCGAGCGCGCGTGGGCGAAGTTCATCGGCATGGACGAAGCCGCCGCGTCCTGACCGTCACGCGGCAGTGACATTGCATTGGAGCCCGTCGGTATGAAGGTCCTCTTCACGAAACGCAACTACGCGCCGGTGGGCGGATCCGAGAGTCTCACGCATCAGTGGGCGACACGCCTCGCGGCGCGCGGCCACGACGTCCGCGTCGTGTGCGGTCAGGCCTACGATCCGCGACCGCGTTTCACGGACGCAGGCGTCGACGTCATCCAGGTGAAGCCGCGCGGCGGTCTGCTCGGCGTCGTCGCGGACGCGTCGATGATGATCGACCTCGTGCCGAGCGACGAGCTCGCGAGCTATGCGGAGGACCGCGACCTCATCCACAACGTCGGCCGCGAGTACATCGACAGCACGCTGGACGTCGCCAGTGAGCTCGACCTCCCGGTCGTCCTCACACCGCTCGCGCATCCGGGTCAGTTCCACGGCGGCGACACGCCCGCCGACATCCAGCGCTACCGCCGGTCCACGATCATCACGACGCTCACCGACTGGGAGCGTGACTGGTTCGGCCGGCAGGGCATCGATCGATCCCGCATCGTGACGACCGGTATGGGCGCGAACGCCGTCCGCTCGCATGACGGGCCCGCGTTCCGTGAGCGTCACGGCATCCCCGCGACCGCGCCGGTGATCCTCTACGTCGGGCGCCACGAGCGCTACAAGGGCTTCATCCATCTGCTCGACGCCGCGGAGCTCGTGTGGCAGCGCTACGCCGAGGCACGGTTCGTCTTCATCGGCGTTCCCGGCTTTTACGGCACGTTCGTCGACGAATTCGCGCGCTACACCGACGAGCGCATCATCGAGATCGCACGCGCCGGCGCGAGCGAGAAGGCCGCGGCGCTCGACGCCTGCGACATCTTCGCCATGCCGTCGACGCACGAGACGTTCGGCATCGGCTACCTCGAGGCCTGGCTGCACGGGAAGCCGGTGATCGGCGGCGACATCCCGCCGCTGCGCGAGGTCATCGCGGACGGCGTCGATGGCGTGCTCCTGCCACAGCGGGTCGACGACATCGCCCGCGCGATCATCGAGCTGCTCGACGACCCAGAGCGGCGCCAGGCGATGGGCCGCGCGGGCAACGCGAAGCTGCGCGAGCGTTGGGACTGGGAGCGGGTCATGGACCGCGTCGAAGCCGCGCATCGGCGCGCGGTCGAGGCGCATCTTCCGGTGGACGAGGCGCTCGCCTAGTGACGCGCCACTAACTTCCAAGCGTGCGCGTCGTCATCGCGAAGAAGCTCCTCTCGACGATCGGGGGATCCGAGGCGCTGGCGCGCGCGCTCGACCGCGAGCTCCGCGCGCTCGGGCATGAGGTCACGCTCGTCGGGCTCCGCCCCGCGTGGCCGCGTCCCGGCGTGCCTCGCGAGGCGCTCGCCGCGCCACCCGGGCCCGTGACGGTCCGCGCGAACGGAACGCACTTCATGTTCCTGCCCGCGCGCGGCGGCCGCGTCGGCGCGGCGGTCGACGGTCTCCTGCCGACCGCCCTCGTGCGCGACGGCGATCTCGCGCACGCGGTCGCGGGCGCGGACGTCGTGCATTCGATCACGCGCGAGTGGGCCGCGCCGCTCGAACGCGCTGCCCGCGCCGCCGGCGCGGCGTTCGTGGAAACGCCGCTCGTGCATCCGGGACAGCCGTTCTCGGGCGCAGGTGCGGCTGACGTGGCGCGATACCGCCGCGACGACGCGGTCATTGCGCTCACCGAGTGGGAGGCCGACTGGTACCGGAAGCACGGCGCGCGACAAGTGCATGTGACCGGGGTCGGCCCGAATCTGCCGGGGCTGCCGCAAGTCGCTCGCGACGAAGCGACCGTCCTGTTCGTGGGGCGCCGCGAGCGCTACAAGGGCTATCACGCGCTCCGCGCCGCCGCGCGTCTGGTGTGGGCCGAGCGGCCGGAGACGCGCTTCGTCGCCATCGGCCAGGCCGCCTGGAACGCGTTCCTGGACCGCGGCGCGCGCGATCCGCGCTGGGTCGACCGCGGCGTCGTGTCAGAGGAAGAGAAGGCCGAGGCGTACGCGCGCGCGACGATCTTCGCGATGCCCTCAGACCACGAGACGTTCGGGCACACGTACCTCGAGGCGTGGAGCGCCGGGCTACCCGTCATCGCGGGTGACATCGCACCGCTGCGCGAGGTCGTGCGCGAGGGGATCGACGGACTGCACGTCGCGAACGAGCCGCGCGCGATCGCCGGCGCGATCCTCGCGCTGCTACGCGATCCCGACCGCGCGCGACGCATGGGCGCCGCGGGCCGCGAGCGGCTGCTGCGCGAATTCGCGTGGCCGGCCGTCGCGCGACGGACGGCCAGCGCTTACAACCTAGCGAGGACGAGATCGCGAGCCGCAGCTCGCGAGTGAGGACGAGCGACGGTTGGAAAGGCGAAGCCTTTACGAGGCCGCGACCTCCACTCGCGACGGACGGCGGGCGCGGATATAAGCGCTCGCGATCCGTCCGTCCACGCCCTCGAGCTTCACCTCGCGGGTCACCTCGATGTCGATCGCGTCGAAGCCGGCGTCGCGCAGTCCCTGCGTATATGCGTCGAGCGAGATCGTTCCCGCGACGCAGCCTGCCCACAGGTCGAGGCGTCGCTTGGCGTCGGGCGCGAGCTCCTCGAGCGCGATCATGTCCGCGACCGCGAAGCGCCCATCGGGACGGAGGACCCGGAAGGCCTCGCGCAGCACGGCACCCTTGTCCGCGGCCAGGTTGATCACGCAGTTGGAGATCACGACGTCGACGGACGCGTCCGGGAGCGGGACGTCCTCGATGGTGCCCTTCAGGAACGTCGCGTTCGCGACGCCCGCACGCGACTGATTCTTGCGCGCGACGTCGAGCATCTCGTCCGTCATGTCCACGCCGTACGCGTGACCACCGGGCGAGACACGCCGCGCGGACAGGAGCACGTCGAGACCGGCGCCGGAACCGAGGTCGAGCACGACCTCGCCGGGCCGGAGGTCCGCGAGCAGTGTCGGATTCCCGCAGCCGAGGCTGGCGCCCGGCTCGATGCCGACGCTCGCGAGCTCCGCGGCCGAGTACCCCTCGCCGCAGCTTCCCGCCCCGCAGCTTGCCTCGCCGCAGCCGCAGCTGTCGTCGCAACACGAGGTCGCGCCCTTCGCCATCTCGAGGGCCCGCTCGGCGTACCTCGCGCGGACGGCCTCCTGGGTGCGGATCGTGTCGCTGACCTCGTTCATCTGATGCCTCCCGCGACCCTGAAAGGTCGTGGGTGACACGCTGCACTACCCATTGATGTTTGTCAATGGGTTGTGTAGCATCGGTATGTGGTGAAGCTGGACGTCCTGCCCGAGCGCGAGCGCGGTGTCTGCTGCGCGGTCGAGTTGGAAGTCCCGCCGGTCCGTGCGACCGAGCTGGCCGAAGTGCTCAAGGCGCTGTCGGATCCGACCCGATTGCAGATGGTCCTCGCGATGCGCTCGTCGAAGGAGCCGATCTGCATCTGCGACTTCACCGCGACCTTCGACCTGTCGCAGCCGACGCTCTCGCATCACATGGCGAAGCTGCGCGACGCGGGACTCGTCGAAGCGACCCGACGTGGGATCTGGGCGTACTACCGCCTGAAGCCGGATCTGCCGCCGCACATCCAGCGGATCCTTGACGCCCTGGCCGACCACTAGAATCGCAAGCGGACTTGCGCGATGTGATCGGGCAGCGTCGCCTGCTCGCCAGCCTCGGCGAGCGAGCGGCCCGCGGCGACGTCGCCCATGGGTACGAGCTGAGCGGTCCGCGATCGATCGGGAAGCACACGCTGGCCCTGCGCTTGGCGCAGACGCTCAACTGCACGAGCGAGCCAGCGGTGCCGGGCGGCTGCGGCGCATGCCTGGCCTGCCGGAAGATCGAGCGCGGTCTGCATCCGGACGTCCGCGAGATCACGCGCCTGGTCGACCAGGCGAAGCGCGACGACCGCAAGAACATCACGATCGAGCAGGTCCGCGAGATGCAGCAGGACCTGGCCCTCCGGCCGCTCGAGGGCCGGAAGCGGGTCGTCATCATCGACGACGCCGCGGACCTTTCCGAGCACGCGGAGGTCGCGCTGCTCAAGACCCTCGAAGAGCCACCGCCGCACGCCGTGCTCCTTCTCGTCACGCCCACGCCGTCCCGCCTGCTCGAGACGATCCGCTCGCGGCTGCAGCCGCTGCCGTTCCGTTCGGTCGCGCGGTCCGAGATCGAGGACGCGCTCGTCGCCCGCTTCGGGCAGTCCGCGTCCCGATTCGCCGCGGCGGCGGCCGGAAAGCCTGGGATCGCGATCACGCTCGCGAGTGACGAGCGCTCGCGGAGCGCTCGATCGGAGTTCGAGGCCGAGTTCTACCGACTCGTCGGGAGCAAGCTCACCGAGCGCTTCGCGTGGGCCGCCGCACTGTCGGACGAACGGGACACCCAGAAGCGCAGCGAGCTCATCGAGACACGCCTGGTGAACTGGAGCGAGCTCGTGCGGGACGCCGCGGTCGCCGCGACGGGCGTCGCGGACCGCGCGATGCGTCCGGAGCGCGCGGAGGAGAGCCGTCGCCTCGCCGCGAGCGTCGCCACGCGTGACCTCGTCGACCTCGCGCAGCGTATGGAGCGATGGCGCCGCGACGTCATCGAGACGACGGTGAGCGCGCGCATGCTCCTCGAGCTCTTCGTCCTGAAGCTCCCCTACGACAAGACATTCACGGAGGCCGCCTGATGCGTACCGTCGTCGGCGCCCGCTTCATGAAGGCCGGGCGCATGTATTTCTTCGATCCGGGCCCGCTCACGGAGTTCCGCGTGAACGACTGGATCATCGTGCGGACCGAGCTCGGCATCGACGCGGCGCGTGTGCAGATCCTCCCCACCGATTCGCCGCTCGTCCAGGTGGATCCGCCGCTCGGGACTGTCGTACGGAAGGCGACCGTCACGGACGTGCTCGAGATCAACAAGCGCGAGCGGATGGACGCTGACGCGTCGCTCGTCGCCGCGGAAATGACGCGGGCGCGCGGGCTCCCGATCAAGATCCTCGGCGCGGACTGGCAGTTCGATGGTTCGGCGCTCACGATCTTCTATTCCACGGATCCATCCGGGCGCGGTCCCGTCGACGCCGAGCTCGCCGAGCTCAACGCGGCCTACGCGGCGCACTTCGGCACGCGCATCGAGCTCCGCCGGCTCGGCGCGCGCGACGAGACCAAGGTCATGACGGG
>DATEDV010000229.1:0-18170 GCA_035281485.1 Candidatus Limnocylindria bacterium
CCTGGACATCCTCGTGAACAACGCCGGGATCGGCACGTTCGAGGACGTCGAGCAGGAGACACGTGCCGGCTGGGACAAGGTGATCGCCGTGAATCAGATGGGCGTCTGGCTCGGCATGAAGTACGCCATCCCGGCGATGAAGTCGAATGGCGGCGGGAGCATCGTGAACGTGTCCTCGATCTTCGGTGCCGTCGGTGGTTTCGGTGGTTCGGTCGCCTACCACGCCTCGAAGGGCGCGGTGCGGCTGATGACGAAGAACGCCGCGATCCGATACGCAAAGGAACGTATCCGGGTGAACTCGATCCACCCAGGATTCATCGACACGCCGATGGTCGCGCCCATCCACGGGACGCCGCTCGAGCAGACGATCGAGGACAAGACGCCGATGGGTCGCCTCGGCACGGCGAAGGAGATCGGCGACGTGATCGCGTTCGTGTCCGGTCCGAAGGCGTCTTACATGACAGGGTCCGAGGTCTACGTCGACGGCGGCTGGACCGCCGCGTAGAGCGAAGACATTGCTCGGAACGCTCGATGAGAAGCAGATCGACCATCTGCTTCGCACTGAGACGGTCGGCCGGATCGGCGTGCATGCCGACGGACGGACATATGTCGTGCCAACGACCTACGTGTACGACGGCGATGCGGTCTACGGACACGCCGCCGAAGGCATGAAGGTCCGCATGATGCGCGCGAACCCGTCGGTCTGCTTCGAGGTCGACCGCATCGATGACATGGCGAACTGGCGCAGCGTGATCGCATGGGGCACGTACGAGGAGCTCGGCGGGGACGTCGCCACCGCGGCGATGAACCTGCTGCGATCGCGTCTCGCGCCGCTGACCTCGAGCGAGACCGCGGGCCCAGCCGGCCGCGCGGCGCGCGATGGCCTCGAGGTCGCCTACCGCATCCGGCTGACCGAGCGCACCGGCCGTTTCGAGAAGCGCTGATCCTTGTTCATGCCCATATCCGCCTGAGCGAAGGGACGTCCGGCGCCTCTCTCGGTGACCTTCGACGCACGACGCGCGACTCGGCGGCCCGCACGATGGGTGCGGTGGACGACTCGGAGGTCACTGATGAACGACGGCGACACGACCCTCTCTCTGATCCTCTTCTCGGGCACGGACGATCGCCTCGGAGCCGCCGCGATCCTGGCCACGGGCGCCGCGGCCATGGGTCGCCCCGTGAACGTGTTCCTGCAGTACTGGGCGCTCGACGCCTTCCGTAAGGGGAAGGTCGCGGACGATCACGGCGTGGCCGCCGAGGCGGGCTCACACGGTGCGGCGCTCGTGCGCGATGGCCAGGCCGGCGACCGGCACTGGAGCGCGCTCCTCCGGCAGGCGAAGGACATCGGCGACGTGAAGATCCATGCCTGCGCGCTCTCGATGGAGCTCTTCGAGATCACGAAGGACGATCTCGATCCGCTCGTCGACGACGTCGAAGGTGTCGCCGCGTTCATGAGCGACGCATCAGCCGGTCCGATCACATTCATCTAGGAGGTAGGCGACATGACCCTCATCGAGACCGCCGTCACGAAAGAGATCGACGCGCGTGGCATGGCCTGCCCGGGCCCGCTGCTCGCGCTCATCGGCGCGATCCGCCAGGGACAGGTGGGGGACACGTTCGCCGTACTGTCGAGCGACGCTGGTTCGCGGACCGATATCCCCGCCTGGTGCGCGAAAGCCAAGCACCAGATCGTCGAGGTCGTCGACCAGGCGGGCTACGCCCGATTCGTCGTCCGGAAAGCGCACTGATGCCCGCGCGCGTCGTGGTCCTCGGTGGCGGCGTCGGAGGCACGCTCGCCGCGAACCTCCTGAAGCGTGAGCTCCGCGGAGAGGCGACGGTCACCGTCGTCGACGGCACGGGGATGCACGTCTATCAGCCCGGATTCCTCTACGTCGCGCTCGGCGAGGCGAACGCCCTCTGGCTCGCGCGCGACGAACGCACGCTCCTCCGTAAGGACGTGCAGCTGGTCGTCGATCAAGCCACGCGGATCGATCCGATCGGGCAGACCGTCGAGCTCGCTCGCGGCGGTAGCCTCGCGTACGACTACCTCGTCCTCGCGACCGGGTCGCGTCTGGATCGCAGCGCGGTCCCCGGATACGGCGACTCGCACGACTTCTACTCGCTGGAGGGCGCGCTCCGGCTCCGCGAGGAGCTGCGGCGGTTCGACGGGGGCAGGATCCTCGTCGGCGTCGCGGGCATCCCCTACAAGTGCCCGCCCGCGCCGGTCGAGTTCGTCCTCATGCTCGAGGAGTACCTCCGGAAGCGCGGCATCCGCGACCACAGCAGCGTCACGCTTCTGTCGCCACTGAACCGTGCGTTCACGATCGAGTCGGCATCGAAGCTGGTGCAGCCGATCTTCGACCGGCAGGGCATCGCGCTCAGTACTTTCTTCAACGTCGAGTCGGTCGACACCGCGAATCGCACAGTCAGCTCGCTCGAGGGCGAGACCGCACCGTACGACCTGCTCGTGCTCGTGCCGCCTCACCGTGGCGCGACCGTGATCGAGGCCTCGGGCCTCGGCGACGCCGGCGGCTGGGTGCCGACGGATCGCGACACGCTGCAGCACAAGGGCCACGAACGGATCTTCGCCATCGGGGACGCCACCGATCTTCCGATCTCGAAGAGCGGATCGACCGCTCACTTCGAGGCGCCGGTCGTCGCGAGCCGCATCGCGTCGTTCGTGCGCGGGACCGCGCCGAAGTCGGCGTATGGCGGCCGCGTGATGTGCTTTCTCGAGACCGGCGGGGGCCGCGCGACGTCCCTGCGCTTCGACTACACCCATCCGCCGGTGCCGCCGAAGCCTTCGCGTGTGTGGCACTGGGCGAAGTGGATCTTCAACCGAGCGTACTGGGTGACCGTCCCGCAGGGGCGGGTCGGCTAGGAGGAGAACGTCATGACCGTGACCGTCGCGCGAACGCTCGATTGCAAGGGCCTCTCGTGCCCGCTGCCGATCGTGAAGACGGCGCAGGCGATACGCAGCATGTCGGCCGGTGACCTCATCGAAGTGCTTGCGACGGATCCAGGCTCGGTGAAGGACTTCGCCGCGTGGGCAAAGGTGACGGGCAACGAGCTCGTCCAGGCTGACCAGACCGACGCAGTGTTCCGCTTCGTGCTGAAGAAGAAGGGGTGATCGACGTGACACTCATGCTCGAGCGTCCGGACGGGCTGCAGCTTCCAGAGACGACGGCCGCGCCCGAGAAGGTGACCGGCGGTCTTGTCATCTTCGCCTGGAGCGGCGATCTGGACCGCGTGTGGCCGACCCTGATCCTCGCCAACACCGCTGCCGCGCTCGGCAAGCCGGTCACGATCTTCTTCACGTTCTGGGGGCTGTTCCCGCTGGTAAGGAACGACCGTGGGATCACCGGGAAGAGCTGGATGCAGAAGATGCTCGCCGTGATGAACCGCGGCGGCACCGCCAACCTGAAGCTATCGAAGATGAACTTCCTCGGGATGGGCCCGGCGATGATGAAGACGCTCGCCAAGCGGTACAACGTGGCGAGCCCGCAGGAGCTGCTCGAGACGGCGCGCGACATGGGCGTGAAGCTCATCCCGTGCCAGATGACGATGGATCTCATGGGGCTCACGAACGGCGACCTCATCGATGGGATCGAGGCGCCGGCCGGAGCCGCGACCGCGCTCGCAGCCACCGAGGGTGCAACGACGCTGTTCATCTGAGTCGGCGCGGCGAGATGCCGGGTACAGCCGCACACGGGAGGGACCGCCAACGGGACCTTCGGGCCCGTTCGGCCCTTCCCCGTTTCGGTGGTGCCCGTCAACCTCAAGCCATGACGCAGAAGCTCGGCTGGTGGACCGCACCGATCGCGGTCATCGCGGTGTTCGCTGTCGTGCTGGGTGGCTGCGGGACACCGTATGTCTCTCCGACACCCTCGCCGCAGCCGACGCCGACCGAGAGCGCCACGCCCACCCCGACCCCAGCAGCGGCGGTGGCGCACGATGTCGTGTTCTTCGCTCGCGACCGGCTCCCGCCGGTGGCGGGCCATGTCCCAGGCGCAGGCAACGGCGCGACCGCGGCCGAACGGATCCGCTCGCGGCTCGACGCGCTCTTCAGCGTCGCCGCGCCACCGGGTCTGTTCAACATCGCGCCCACCGTCAAGGCCAGACCAGCCTCTGTCGTGGTCAGCTCGCCGTTCACCGTCGTCGACTTCACGGTCCCGAACGACGACTGGGGTGCGGCGGGCAGCGCCGGGACTCGCGCATTCATCCAGCAGCTCGTGTACACGATCACCGAAGAGCCGGGCGTCGAGCGCGTGCTGATCACGCAGAACGGCGGGCACATGGCGATCATCACCGGCGAGGGCGTCGTCATCGACCACCCGTCGGGCCGCCTCGACGTGGCTGGCTACAACGTGGTGCCCAGCTTGGAGCGTGTTCGCAGCTTCGAGGGTGACGTCGTTCCCGCCACACCCACAGCCACCATCAGATCGCGCTTCTCGGTGGATGAGGTCGCGCCGGCCCTCGCTCGTCTGGTGGTCGAGCTCGACAGGCCGGGTGAGGACCCACGCTGGACCCCGACGTTCGAGGTGACCCCGATACACGCGACGCTGGGCGGCAAGGACGAGCTCCAGCTGACGGTCTACGACGGCAGGGACAACCCGTCGGACGTCATCGTCGATCGCTCGCCGCTGCGCCGCCTCAAGGTCGAACCGGGTGTCGCGACGAAGTCGACCGCGTACCGGCTCGCGCTCGACGATCTGCGTCCGTGGCGCGTCGGTCTCGCGTTCGACCCGGTGCGCATCGTGCTCGACGTCGGCGGCGATCCGGACGCGGTGAACGCCAACGTCGCGATCTACCGGCCTCACTTCGCCGAGCCGCTCGGCGCGGGCGCCGTCGTGAACGGGATGGTGCGCGCGTTCGAGGCCGCGTACGAGTACCGGCTCACGGACGTCTTCGGTGGCGTGCTCAGCGGTGGATACGGCACAGCCTCTCTCGGGACGAGCCCGATCTGGGGCCTCTTCGAGTTCCGTCTGAGCTCGATCCCCGCGGGCACGTCGAACGTCGAGGTCTTCCTGCGGAGCCCGCGCGACGGAGAGATCAGTGACCTCGCACGGGTCGCCGTCGTCGTCGCACCCTGAATCCATCCGAGTATTGGAGGAGTGACATGAACGTCATCAACGACCGCCGGACGCTCACCGGCCTCATCCTCGTCATCGTGGGCCTCGCGGTCTTTGCGAGAGAGTGGTTCACCGTCGCCGACGCGGTCGTCATCGCTTCGATCGGGATCGCGTTCCTGCTCGCGTACGTGTTCACTCGCCGTTATGGCTTCCTCGTGCCTGGGATGATCCTCGGCGTGGGCTCCGTGGGCGTCGCGCTGCAGGATTCCGGGTATGACGAGTCCGGCGGGCTCGTTGCGATCGCGTTCGCAGTTGGCTTCCTCGGCGTCTACCTTGTGGATCTGTTCGCGCGGGATGGCTCGCGCTGGTGGCCGCTGGTCCCCGGGACGATCCTGACGCTCATCGGCGGGGACGCCCTGGTACGGCATGCTGGCGCGAACGACGTGGTCGCGCGCCTGTCGCCCCTCGTGCTCGTGATCGCCGGTGTGGTCGTGCTGGTCGCTGCGCTGCGCCGCGCGCCGCGGCCCGGACCGAGCGCGCGTGAGCTCCGAGGCGGGCGTCCAGTAGGAGGCGTACGACCCTCGGCGTGGCCGCGGCCGTCGGGAAGAGGATGTCCGTTCTGCGGCGACCGTTCGACGCGATCGGCCGCGCCCGCGTTGCCATCTTTACGTTCTTCGCCGTCTACGCGCTTTCCGTGGTGCTCGGCGTGGCGATGGTCCTGACAGGCGACGCACTCGCGCTCCGGCGCCGCGACGAGATCGTGGCCGACGCGCGAACGGGAGCGATCTCGGCCGCAGACCGCGCTGGCGATCGCGTCCAGGCGGCGGCGCTCGACTTCGCGTCGAACCTGGTACTGGGGGCGATCCCAAGCACGATCACGGGCCTGAGCGTCGTGGGCTCGTATCCGGTCGCCGCGTACCGCGGGTGGATCGGCGGCGTCGTCTCTGTCGACGCCGACCGCGGCAACCGCCTGGCCGATCCGAGACGAGCCCTCTACTACGTCGTGACCCTTGTCCTTCAATTGATCCCGTACTCGATCGCCGGAGGGATGGGCGTGTACGTCGGCGTGGGCCTATGGCGTGAGCTGTGGCGGCATCCAGGCAGATGGTCGATATCGCTTCCCAGGGACCGCATCACCGACACCGCGCTCGCGTACGCGGTCGTCGCCCCGCTTTTCCTCGTCGCGTCGTTCTGGGAGTTCCTCGCGCCGGGACGGTAGGACGGGCCTCGGGATCGCGAGTCGAGTCCTCGCCGACCTTCCTCCCGCGCTGAGCGCCAATGCGTGAAACAGAAGACCGCCGGCGCGTGATGCGCCGGCGGTCTCAAGCGCGAGTGGCGCTATGCGAGCGTCGTCTCTGGTCCCTCCACCACACGCGCCACGCCCTCGAAGATCGCACCGAGCGCGAGGCCGCCGAGGATGGCGGGAACGATGAGCAGGCCGTCGACCTCCGGTCCGAGGTTCGTGAGCCCCGTGAAGTACTGCTTCCACGTGATCTCGCTCGCCAGCCATCCGCCGAGAGTTGCCCCAACGCCGGTGATGACCCACTCGTAGGGTGTCTTTGGCTTGAGGAACGCCTGCACCAGGAAGCCAAAGACGAGAGCTGCGACGATGACGACCGCGAATGCGCCGAATCCCATGTCGAGTTGCATGTTCTTACTCCCTTCGCTCGGAGCATGGTTCACGGCGTGGCTTCCCGGGAGCCCAGCAGGTCTGGACATCCGTGTCAGGCAGAGCCATCCAGGGCGCACGCGAAACGGGTCGGCGGTCGCGGCATGCGCAGTGCGTCGAAGGCACTTGGTCACATGAAAACGTGACGTTCGGTCCTGGCGGCGCGGCGCAGGCGGCCATAGCGTGAGCATCGATCTCGGGGATCCGCCCAACGAACCGATCCGCGACAGCATCAACGATCGGAAGACTCGAAGAAGCGACCGAAGGGTCGAGGCGAAGGACCGGCGATGACGTTCAAAGGTCCGGTTCGAGAACGATGATGCGAAACATCGTCGGGAAGAGACGGATTCCCGAGACGCATTCGCGTTCGGCAATATTCGGTCGGAGAAGAACATGAGGATCCTGGTGGCGTATGCGTCCAAGCATGGCTCGACGGCGACCATCGCGAAGCACGTCGCGGCAGAGCTGCGTGAAGCCGGCAATGAGGTCGACCTCGCGTCCGTCGACGCGATCGCGGATGTCCAGACCTATGAGGCTTTCGTGATCGGGAGCGCCGTCTACTACGGCGCCTGGATGAAGGAGGCGACCGCGTTCGTGGCTCTGAACGCGGGGTGGCTCATCCGACGTCCGGTCTGGCTCTTCAGCAGCGGGCCGGTCGGAACAGCGGCACCGGCCGACCCGAAGGACATCGTCGCGCTGGGGGAGACCATCAACCCGCGCGGTCATCGGGTCTTCTATGGAGCGCTGGACCGCCGCAACCTCTCCGTCGGCGAGCGCATCGTCGTCGGAGCCGTGAAGGCGCCCGACGGCGACTTCCGCGACTGGAAGGCGATCGAAGCGTGGAGCCACGAGATCGCCGGCGAGCTGGCGAAGCTGGAGCCGGTCCCCGCGTAGTCACGCCGCCCGCCTCACCCTACGATGCGCCCGTGCGCGCGTCGGCGACGAGTTCGCTCACGCTACGCATCGGCGATCTGGCACTGCGCGCGCTGGTGTCGTGCGAGCCCACCCAGTCGATCGCCGACGTCGCCGCGCGCATGACGCAGGCCGACGTTGCCAGCGCCGTGACGCTGGATGCTGAGCGCCGTCCGACCGGGATCGTGACGGACTCCGATCTCCGCCGTCGCGTCGCCGCCCAGGGTCTCGAGCTCTCCCGGCCGATCCGAGAGGTCACCTCCTCCCCGGTCGTCACGATCCGACGCGACGCGCTCGGTCTCGACGCGATCCAGGCGATGCTCGGATCGCGCATCCACCACCTCGTGGTCGTGGATGGCAACGGTCGTGCGATCGCCGTCGTCGCCGACAGCGATCTCCTCGCGCACGAAGCGTCGGATCCGCTCTTGCTCGCGCGTCGCATCGAGCGGGCGACGTCGGTCGACGAGCTCGCGGAGGCGCGCTCCCGGTACGCGCACACGGCCGACCTCCTGCTGAAGGCAGGAGCACGCCCGTCCGCTGTGGGCCGCGTCCTTGCGGAAACGAACGACCGTCTACAGCGGCAGCTTCTCCGCATCGCGTTCGACGAACTTGGTCGCGCCCCGGCGCGCTTCGCGTGGATCGTCATGGGGAGCGAGGCCCGCCGCATGCAAACGCTCCGAACTGACCAGGACAACGGGATCATCTGGGAGGACGGGCCTGACGTCGACGGCTACTTCGCGACGCTGGGCACGTGGATGGTCAACGCCCTGGAGCGCTGCGGCGTCCCTGCATGTCCCGGCGATGTGATGGCGACGAACCAGCTCTGGCGCGGATCCGAGAGCGGATGGCGGCGGCGTTTCGGCGCATGGCTCGAGGAGCCCGAGCCGGTCGCGCTCCTGCGCGCTCTGATCGCGTTCGACCTTCGGGCGGCGGCCGGATCGGCGGAGCTGGTCGGTTCGCTCCGTACGTGGCTCATGGAGCGCACGCCTCATGCGCGCCTCCTTTTGATACACCTGGCCCGCGAGCTGGGAAGACGGCGTGTCGCTATCGGACCGCTCGGCCGCCTGAGGCTTCGCGCGGGGGCCCTCGACGCGAAACGAGATGCCATCGGCGGCGTCGTCGACGGCGCGCGGCTGCTCGCGCTCGAGCTCGGGATCACGGAGACCAGCACGCTGCGGAGGCTCGAGCGAGCGGCGGACCTTGGAGCCGTCCCTCGCACTGATGCCGCGGAAGTGTCCGAGGCATACGAAGAACTGCAGGCGCTTCGCCTGCGACGGCAGGTAGCCCAGACCACGGAGGGCAAGCCACCGGACAACCTCATCGTGCCCGCGCAACTGAGCCGGGCTCAGCGTGCTGCGCTCCGCGAGCACCTGAGCGCCATCTCGCGCTTTCAGGGAGGCGTCGTCGAGCGTTTCGGACTCGCCGCGGCGCGCGAATGACGCATCCCCGGCCCCGTCAGCTGCTGGCCGCGGCGACGTTCGTGGCGTTCGACCTCGAGACCACGGGAATGGATCCAAGACTGGACCGAGTCGTGGCGCTCGGCGCGGTGCGGTTCACGTACGAGGGCGAGATGAGCGCGACGTACGACGAGCTCGTACACCCGGGTCGGCGGATCCCGCCCCAGGCGGTCGCCGTGCACGGTATCGACGACGAGTCGGTCCGTGGACGGCCCGCGCTCGAGGACGTCCTACCGAGGTTCCGCGCGTTCGTCGGCGAGGCCGTGCCGGTCACGTACATGGGCGCATTCGATCTCGCGTTCCTCCGAGGCCCGCTGAGGCGCGCTCGACAGCCGGCACTCGAACGCGTGCTCGATACCGCGGTCCTCGCGTCGCGGCTGCTCGCGCCGTTGCCCGAGCTCTCGCTCGAGGCGCTCTGCGCGAGACTCCGGCTGTCGGCCGACGGGCGGCACACCGCGGTCGGCGATGCGCGACTGGCCGCACGAATATTTCTCGAGCTGCTGCCACTGCTGCACAGGCGCGGCGCGCGCACGCTTCACGATGCCCTCGACTGGGGTGACGTCACGCGCGCCACGGTTTGAGTCGGGCAAAGCCCTACAGATCCAGTAGCGCTGTCACCGTGCCGTGACGCGCACTTCGGCCCCGGAAGTCGCGCCCTGTGGTCCTACGTCCCGCGATGGTCTGGCGGGACGATGTCGGCATCAACACGGACATCGACGGAGGCATCCCGTGCTCATGAAGATCGGCGTCACCGCCCTGCTCATCGTGGCCTGGCACTTCCCAACGACGTTCTTCGTTCCGGGTGGCCCGCCCTATGAGAAGGGCTGGCTCATCTGGCCGTTCGGACAACAGACCAAGCCCGCCATCGACGCGCTTCCCGGCCTGATCGCGCCAAGCGCCCTACCGACGAGCGGGCCACCCACGCTCGCCCTGGCGGCGGCGGGTCTCGCCTCGTTCGCGTTCCTTATCGCCATCGCGGGCGTCTGGGGATTCGTGGTCCCGCCGGCCTGGTGGCAGCCGCTGGCTGTCTTCGCGGCGGCCGCATCGGCGGTGCTGTTCGCGATCTACTTCAGCCCGCTGGCGATCCTGCCGCTCGCCGTCGACGCGATCGCCATCTGGATCGCGCTCTCGCAGGCCCCGACCCTGACGGAGGCGGTCACGCCATGAGGAGAGGAACGAAGGTCGTCGCGGTTGTCGCGGCGGCGCCGTTCGTCCTCGCAGGGACCTGGGCTGTGTTGTTCGCGGCGGGTCTCGGTGGCTGGATGGCCAACTGGGGGGCGACGTCGTTCGAAGCGTCGGTGCGTCTCCCCGGGGACGACGTGCTTCCGGACGCCGTCACCTTCGGTACGAAGTCCATCACGATCCAGGCATCGCCGGAGGAGATCTGGCCCTGGTTGGCGCAGATGGGCGTTGGCCGCGCCGGGATGTACAGCTACGACTGGATCGATCGCATGATCGGGTCGGGCGAGGCGGTCGACGGCGAGTCGGCCATGCGCATCCACCCGGAGCTGCAGGATCGCCAGGTCGGCGACCACATGGTGCTCCACCCGCCGTCGGGGCTCGCGTACACCGTCGCGCTGGTCAAGCCGCCACGACTGATCGTGTATCGAGGCGAATCGCTGGGCCCGCTGACATGGACGTTCTATCTGCTGCCCAACGACGACGGCACGCGCCTGATCACGCGCTGGCGCGGGACCAAGGCGCGCAGCTTCGGCGAGACCGTCGCCAACGCCGTGTTCGGAACGATGGATTTCGTGATGGAGCAGCGGATGCTCACGCGGATCAAGGCGCTGGCCGAAGCACACGCGAGCGAGGTCGGAAATCTTGCGATCCCGCTCGACGTATCGAAGTAGGAAGAAGGAGCATTCACATGGAGAGCGTCAAGCCCACCCCACGGCTGTATCGCAGCGCCGGTGACAAAGTGATCGCTGGCGTCTGCGGCGGCCTCGCGCAGTACTTCAGCATCGATCCCGCGATCGTGAGGCTCGCGTTCGTGGTGTTCGCACTCGCGGGAGGCGCCTCGGTCCTGCTCTACATCGTCCTCTGGATCGCCGTACCGATCGGTACAGGCACGCCGGCGCTCGCGCTGGGCGAGCGAGGGCACGAGGTGCTCGCTGCCGTCCTCATCGCCATCGGCGCCCTGTGGCTGCTGGCCAACTTCGGCGCGTTCACGTTCATCAACTGGCGCTTCGCCTGGCCGCTCGTTCTGATCGCGGCGGGTGCGGCGCTGCTCGTGAGGAGGGTGCGTCCATGACGACCCCATCGATCGCTCTCGAATCCCCGCGGCGAACTCCCTCGATCGCCTTCCCCCTCGTGCTCATCTCTCTCGGACTCGTATTCCTGCTCGCCAACGCCGGGTACCTCAGCGGTATCTCGTGGCGAGACGTCCTGCAGCTCTGGCCCGTCCTGCTCGTGCTGCTTGGCGTCGACCTCCTCCTCCGGCCCCGCTCGATGCTGGCCGCGGTCGTCGTAGAAGTGGCGATCATCGGTGCGGCGCTGCTCTACCTCGCTGCCGGTCCGGCGTTGCCCGGAGCGAATTCCATCAACACCGGTGGCTACACGGCGCAGGAGAGCGTGCTGCGGACCGGAGCATCCTCGCTCTCACTCACCCTCGGCTACGGTGCCGGAGACCTCACCGTGAGAGCGGGCGCGACCGACGCCGTGATGCCGAGCCTCGTCATGGTCAAGTCCACGCACGAAGACATCGACCTCAACTGGAACGTCCCCAGCTCCGGTGCGGCCGTGGTGGATCTGAAGTCCGTCGGACCCAACGACGTCGTCCGCGCGGACCGGCGCGCGTGGGATGTCACGGTGCCATCCGACATGCCGGTCGGCCTGACGTTGAATCTCGGCGCCGGCGACTTCGACATCGACCTGTCGAACGTGATGGTCAAGGAGGCGACCATCAACAACGGCGCCTCCAACCTGGAGCTCGCGCTCCCGAAGCCGAGTGGCGACGTTCCCATCACCATCTCGACCGGGGCGTCGTCTGTTGACCTGCGTGTCCCCGCCGGCGTCCAGTACCGGGTGCGGGTGACCGGTGCGATGAACAGCATCTCGGGCCCCGAGGAGTCGAGCGGCTACAGCTCGGCAGCGGACCGGCTGACCATCAGCATCTCGGCCGGCGTCTCCTCGATCACGGTCCGCTAGCTGGTACGAAAGCGATGACGCGCGCGGGTGACCGCGCGCGTCATTCCGACCGTGGCCTACGGGTCAGGGCATCACTGCGTGCTCGGCGCCTGCCAGTACCACACGATCGCGAGGACGAGTGTGACCAGCGCGATCATGCCGATATTCGCGACGAATGCCAACAGCGTGAGTGTCTCTCCGCCTAGATACATCTCTTCGTACCTCCGAGCGCATCGTGCGGTCCGCTTCAGCCGGGTACCAGTGTCGATCGGACCTCGGAAGCAGACCTTCGGCCCTGCGTCTGGGTGACCTCCGTCAGGTCAGCGGCGGTCGATCATGCGCGCGTCGCACACGATGTAGCGCGGCGGCTGCTTGTCGTCGGCGCGAACGAGGCGGTCGCAGCCAAAGCAACGCTCGAGGGCCACGTCTCCGTAGACGAGAGGACAGAACACCATCCGGTCCAGCGGTGAGACCGCATGCTTCTCCAGCTGGATGTTCACGCCAAAAAGGGTGCGACCTTGGTGGCGGCGGCCAAAGGGCCGAACGGCGTCTGCCGGACGCCGAACGGCCTAAACGACCGAGCGGCACCGAACCGCGCCGTTGGCATCGCGGACGCCGATGAAGGGCAGTCACCCACGCGACGCGCTTGCGGCCGAGGTCTAGAGTCCGCGGTCGAGGATGGGCGACGACAAGTCACGCTGGAGCGGTGGTGGCCGCGGTTGTCTTTCTGGCTGCGGCGGCTTCCTCCTCGTCCTTGTGGTCGGCGGAGTGCTCAGCCTGTTCAACGCCGCGTTCGGTCTCGGCATGTCCGTCGGCATCCCGTTCATGCAGAGCAACGTGACGGTCGCAGGCGCGATCGGCGCGAAGGATAAGGTCGTCGAGGGTCTGCCCAGCTACGTCCGGGGGCGGCTGGCCGGAAACCAGAACTTCATCAACAACTCGACCACACTGACGATCGGGCCGGCGGAGGGGGCCGGCCTGCTGGTGATCGGCAGGCAGGATGGGGCACCGGCGGTCGATCTGTTTCTGGTGATCCGGTGAAGGCGTCCCGACAGTGAACGGTCGGTCATGTTCGTCCTGCGGGGCAGGGTCGTAGGACTCTAGTTCGGTCGCGTCGCGGCCGGTAGCGTCGTGACGTGATGTTCGCGGTGCTCGTGTTCGGCCTGATGGTTGGGATCGCGCTGGGTACGCTCGTCGTCGCCTTCGTGGCGGTCGGCGAGTACGAGCGCGGCTTCGCGGCAGCCGGCGGCGCGGCCTGGCGCGCCGAGCTGCGTTCCCGTCGAGCCCACGCGCGTCATCCCGGCGGCGCTGCCGCGGCCTGAGAGCTCGCGTTCCAGCGCGATTCGTTCACGTCACGCGGGAGCGCCGCGTAATCCACGGAGGAACCGCGCGAGGATCACGAGCTGAGCGACGGCGATCGCGGCGATGACCACAGCGACGGCGACCGGAGCCGTCTCACCGCGGACCGCGAGCACGCCAAAGCCCGCAACGATGCCAAGGCTCAACAGGAACAGGACGGTCAACAGGATGGGCGCGAGGACGTAGCCCCACGCCCGGCCCTGGAGCAGGAGCACGCCACCGATGACGGTGGCGGGAAGCAGCAAAGCCAGATCGAGTACGTACACGGGATTCGAGACGAGGCCAGCGGTCTCCAGGCTGGCGGGCACCTTGCCGCTGACGGTCGCCGGAACGATCTCGGAGAGCCAGAGGAGCGCGAACAGCACGCCCACGCCGATGAGCACACCGGCCGTCGACCATCGTGGGACGTCAGGACGGAACGAGGCCCTCACGCGTTCGGCATCCAGACCGCCAAGCGCGCCGATGAGCATGTACACAGAAAGACCGAGCGCGGCGGCGTACGCGAGGAACAGCGGACCGAAGTGAATGGAGAACGCGTAGATCGAGTAGGCGTAGATACCGTACGCCACGATGCCCGCCCAGCCGAGCAGCGCCGCGAGCGAGCCGCGTGCAGCGGCGAGCGTGAGGGGAACGAGCGCGGCATACGCGACGACGTTCGCGATGTCCTGTCCCACCGCCTGGCCCGCCCAGTTGGGCGTCTCGCTCGCGTAGACGGCCGGGGTGACGATCCCCGCGACGCTCGCGACAAGAGCGAGCGCCGCGAGCGGGAATGCCAGCGCCAGCCACCACGTCATCGGCTCAGCGTCGCGACACGTCTCGTTCGAAGGCGCGTCCCGGTCGCCACGGCGTGCCCAACATGGGGAGCAGCCAGCGATCGAGTCCGATCCAGCCGGCGGTCTTCCAGGCCAGGACCAGCCAGGTGGAGATCGCGAAGAGCAGCGCGTTCGTCGACGCCGTGCCGGCCATGACGAAATTCCAGTTGAGGAACCCCGCGGAGAAGGCGGCAAGACCGGTGAACGCGCCCAGGATCAACGCCGCGCCGATCAGCACCTCGCCGACGGCGATGACCTTGGCGAACCAGGTGTATGCGCCGGCGTCCAGCAGCGCTTGAATGAAGCCGCGGTACCAGTCGAGCGCGATGACCGCGCGCGGTTCGATGCGGACGGCGTTCTCCCAGAAGCCGCGCAGCGCCTGACCCGTCTCCATCCAAGCTGGGTTCTGCACCTTGCCCCAGCCCGAGCTCAACCACGTCCATCCGACGTACAGACGCAGGGGCAGCCAGAGCCAGGCGAAGCGCGTGTCGGATGTCAGCGCGCGCCAGAAGGGTGGGTCTTCGACGATGACGCGCCGCGCCTGCGCGCTCACGTGGTCCCATCACGAGCACGGCCAATGCCACCATCCGCGTCGGCATACGACCGCACGCTCGATGGCCAGCGCGATCCACGCGCCGTCTCGCACAGGCCTTCCGCCTGTCCGCTGTGCGCTGACAAAGTTCGGGGCCAAAGGACTCTCAGCTTGGACACCTTCGGACCTCGCTGACGGTGACTCGGCCGGCCATCCTCCGGGTGGAGGTGTGGCCATGAGCGCGCGACAGCTGTTCTCCACGCAAGAGCCGCGTTCGGCGGCGTTGCGCGATCCAGTCGAGCAAGACGCCGCGTGGAGTCCCCTCTATCGCGTCGGCGGATGGTCGGCGGTGGTGATGCTGGCCCTCATCGCCGTCCAGATGGCCGTCTTCTTCATCTGGCCCATCCCGGGGAGCGTCGAAGCGTGGTTTGCGCGATTCAACGAGAGCTGGCTCGTCGGGCTGCTGAGCATGGACCTGCTGCTCGTCGTCGACTGGGTCCTGACGCTGCTCGTCTTCCTCGCGCTGGTCGCCGTGGTGCGACGCGATCATCCGGCCTGGCTGACCATCGCCGTGACCTTCGAGCTGGTCGCGGCCGCGACGTACTTCGCCTCGAACGGTGCGTTCGAGCTGCTCGGTCTGAGCGCGCGTTTTGCGTCCGCGACCACCGATGCGGAGCGCGCTCTTCTCTTGGCGGCCGGTGAGGCCGTGGTCGCTGCCTGGGAAGGGACCGCCTTCGTCGTTGCGACGATCCTGAGCGCCGTCGCCATCCTCGTGCTGTCCTCGGTGCTGCTGCGGACGCGTGCTCTCGGCCGGACGATCCCGCTGCTTGGCATCGTCATGGGCATCGCCGCGATCGTGCCGCCGAATGCGGGAGCCGTCGGACTCGTCTTCTCGCTGGTCTATCTGCTGCCATTCGTGGTGTGGCTGGTCCTCGTCGCGCGCGCCCTCCTCCGTCTGACCAGCGTCCTGCAGAGCACCGCTGACCAGCGCCTGCGCGGTCTGGCGTCGGGCCCATACGTCCGACAGGAGAAAACACTTGGCTCGACTCGCGGCTGACTCCCGCATGCGTGTGGCGGTTGTCGAGAGGAGAAGTTTCGTGGACTCGCTGATCACCGCATTCGTCGATCGCCTGCTCGTCCCGGCCATCGACGCCGTCGTCCCGCTCATCACGAACGGCGTCGGCTTCATCCTCTTCGCTCTCATATGGGGCGCGTTCGCGTATGCGCTGTTCGCCAGTCAGGGAAGTCTCGACGCCGCCTGGCAGTGGTTGCGATCGCTGCCGTTCGTCGTGCAGGCCGTGATCTGGGTCCTGTTCCTTCCCGTGACTGTCGCGCTGTGGATATGGGAGAGCGGTTGGCCGTTCATCGTGCGAATCGTCCTCGTCGCGGGCCTGGGCGGATGGAACCTATGGATCCTTCTCCCCAAGTGGATCGCCGCCGCCAGGCCCTAGTCGCCAGCGAACCCTAGAAGGAGAGGAATGTCATGCAGACAGTGCTTGCGATCCTGATCGGCATTCATGGCCTCATCACCGCCGCCATCGGAGCCGGCACGATGAGCGGCGCACCCACCACGCCGGATATGGGGAAGCTGCCCGGAGTCGCGTGGTACCCGGTGCCTCTGGGGGAGTCCTGGCTGCTACGCGGCGGCGTCGCGCAGTTCGGCGGCGCGCTGTGGATCGCGGCCGGCATCGGATTGGTGCTCACCGCCGCGTCGGTATCCGGGCTGGTGATGCCGGGCGCATGGCGACAGATCGGACTCGTGTCGGGGACGCTCGGACTGATCGGCCTCGCGCTGTTCTTCCACCCGTATTACGTCCTCGCGATCGCCGCCGATCTCGCGATCGTCGCGGCGGCCACGATCATGGAGCCGACAACACGAAGGCTTCTTGGGTTCTGACAAGCGCCGCAGCCTCGCCGCGGACCATCAAGTAGCGTTCGATACGCTGGGCCCTCGAGCTGGTCGTGACGGATGACTTCGGGACATCAGCTCACTGCCTTCTTCACGAGCGCGCTGATCCTTGCCTCGTCGGCTGCGGTCAAGTCCTTCAACGAAAAGGCGCTGGGCCACATGTTCCCTTCGTCAAGGTTCGCGTTGTCGTGATTGAAGCCGAACGTCGCGTACTTCGACTTGAACTTTGCGGCGTCCTGGAAGAAGCAGACGATCTTGCCCTCTCTGGCGTACGCGGGCATCCCGTACCACAGCTTGGGCGAGAGAACCGGTGCGCTTGCCTTGACGATGGCGTGGATCCGTTTGGCCATCGCGCGATCTGATGCCGGCATCGCCGAGATCTTCGCGAGAACGGCGGCCTCCGCCTCCTTGCCGGCTAGCTCCGCCTTGCGCTCCTGAGCGAGCTCTCGGAGCGCGGCCTTCTCCTCGGCCGTGAGTACTCCCTTGGACGTCTTGCCCGTGGCGCTCTTTGCGGATCTGGCGGCGCCCTTCTTTGCGGCCGTCTTCGCAGCCATTCGTTCTCATGACCTCCGTGTTTCTGGTGTGCTCGAGCTGGTAGCGCGCGGCGATTATCTCGCCGTCTACACCGCACCCGCGCGAGGGAGCCGCGTGACGCGAGCTTGCGGGTCTTGGCACTGAGTCAAGGATCGGTGGCCGACGGCCGACCCCCCAACGATCGGATCGCTGGGTTGTCAGGCGGTGGGCTCGGTCGCCACATCACAGACGACGTAGCGCGTACGTCTCTCCTCGTCGACCCCGATCAGGCGTGCGCAGTCGAGGCATCGGGCGAGTTCGATGTACCGAAGCTTGATCGGGCAAAGGACCATCGCGTCAAGCGGGGAAACGGGCTGCTTTTCGATCACTGGAGCCACGATCCAGAGGTTCCCTGCTCGGGATCGGTGCGCCTATGGCCGAAAGGCCCCGACCGATGAGCCGAACGGCGGCCCTTGTCAGGCGGGTGCTGTCCGCGCGTCCGACGGCCTGGGGGCGTGGGGCCGAGCGTCCCAGGGGTATGGGCCGTTCGGTCCTCCTGCGGTGTCGTCGTTACGGCGAAAGTGTGCGTAGCCGCATGACGGCAAGGAGGACAAAGGATATGAAGCGCAGGACGCTGGACATCATCTTCGCGACCGGCGGGCTCGTGCTGGCAGCGCTGCTCGTCGGTCTCGGCGCGGCCGTGCTGGGCGAGTCGAGCTTCGCCCGCGAGTACGTCCGGGAGGAGCTGAGCGCCCAGAAGATCACATTCACGACGGCGGACAAGCTGACGGACGTCGAGAAGAACT
>DATEDV010000230.1:0-7739 GCA_035281485.1 Candidatus Limnocylindria bacterium
ACAGCTGGCAGTACCACTCGCGGTCGGACCGTCACTCCAAGATCGCCTGCTGGGGGATCCTCTTCGATCTGCTTCGGCGTTCGGCCCTGATGCGCGCCCACGTCGAGACTCGCAAGGCGGTGTTCGGTGTGAACCACCAGATGCGCGACTACAAGACCGGGCGCAAGAAGAACCTCGACCTCGTGGTCGCGCGACCCGCAAACGGTGCCGGGAAAGTGGAATTCGCCGACCTCGTCGACCACTACGATGTCGTGCTCACCGACGGACAACGCTCCGAACTCGAAGCGCTGCCGCCGGCGGAGATCGCTCCGGTCGGTTCGGTGCTGATGGCTCTCGAGGCCAAGGCGTGCATGACAGAGCACGTCAAGGCGCGTCCGCGGTTGTACGACGAGCTCAACAGCTCCCACCTGACCGTTCACGGCGCGAGTCGCCAGGCGATCGCCGTCGGATTCGTGATGGTCAACCTTTCGTCGACGTTCGTCAGCCCGGACCTCAACAAGTTCACGATCTCGGAGACCTCGCCTGCTGTCATTACGACGCACAGCCAGCCGCGCGTGACCGAGTCGGTCATCGAGAAGCTCCGTGAGATACCTCGACGATCGGCGCCGAGCGAGGAGGGTTTCGACGCTTTGGGCATCGTGGTCGTGGAGTGCGCGAACGACGGAACGCCGGTGGCGATAGTCAAGGGTTCGCCGGCGCCCTCGTCCGACGACATCCACCATTACGACCGGATGATCGACCGTGTCCAACACATGTACGAAGTCACTTTCAAGGACATCTGACGTGTCGACGCGGATTGCGCCGCCGGCGAGCAACGAAGTCGTCCGGCGACGTATGCAGGCACAACGTCGCCGTGACACCGACATCGAGCTCGCGCTGCGTAGGCAACTGCACGCTCGCGGGCTGCGTTATCGGGTCGATGTCGCCCCGCTGCGTCGTGGGCGACGACGTGCCGATGTCGTGTTCGGACCTGCGCGCGTCGCCGTGTACGTGGACTCGTGCTTCTGGCACGGATGTCCGGATCACGGGACTTGGCCCAAGGCGAACGCTGGTTGGTGGAGAGAGAAGATCGAAGGCAACCGAAGGCGCGATGCCGAGACCGACGCTGCGTTGGTCGCGGCGGGGTGGTGCGTCGTGCGTGTCTGGGGGCACGAAGACGTCCAGCTCGCAGCCGATCGCGTCGAGGCAGCTGTTCGTTCGGCCCCGCGGAGTCGCCCTTAGTCGTCGTTCGTTGTTGCGCTTGTCGTCGACATGGGGTAAAAGGGTCTTAGCCGCTGGGGAAGTTTGTCCCGAAACCCCGGCGGCTTTCGCGTTCATATGGCCGGACAGCCGCGCAACCAGCGAGAACGTACGGATATCGATCCTGGCAGCGGTGCTGTCTCGACGGTTCCGCCGGACACCGCGGTCGTTTTGCGAAACGTGATCCTGCTGCACACGCGGGGATGGTCGGTGCGTGCGATCGCGGAGGACCTCGGTCTTGCGAAGTCGACGGCGCAGGACATGATCGAGCGTTGGCGTTCGTCGCCCCGGATTCTGCATCCGCGTTGCCGGTAGCGGCACGACGCAGATGCCCACGCCCCGGTTGTCCGAACCTGGCGCCGTGCCCCGTTCATCGTGTGGTTCGCACGTTGGGGCTGGGCTCCCCGTTCCAGCGTGGGCCCGCTGCGGTCGTGCGCTGCCGATCGGGCGGTGTGTGTGAGCGTCCCGGTTGCGAGGAGCGTGCCGCGTACGTCGACCACATCCGTCCTCGATCGGTCGCTGGACCTGCCTTGCCCGACCCAGCGGACCTCGAGCACCTCTGCACTCGGCACCACGGCCTGAAGACGTGGGCCGAGAACAACCCATGACTCCGGGGTAGGACCGGTGATCCTGGTCTTCCTGGTGAGCGTCCCGGTCCCGCTCGCGCGGTGACGAAACCTCCGAAAAATGCAACACGGAGAACCCATGACCAGGCGAAACGCCGCCAGAGGGGCCAAGGAGGCTCCAGAACGGCACGAACACGTGTTCGGGGAGTCGGATACCCCCGATGGGCCAGCGGGGGCCCAGGGGCTGCCAGAAGTGGCCGTGAAGAGGCTTCAGCCGTGGGAGGACAACCCGCGGTCGATCTCCGAGGAGGGCCTCGCGAAGGTGGCGGAGTCGATCCGCCGGTTCGGGTTCCTCGCCCCGATCGTGGCCCGGCGCTCGGACGGGCGGATCGCGGCCGGCCACATGAGGCTCCGGGCGGCGGTGGACATCCTGGGGATGGAGACCGTACCGGTGCGGTGGGTCGACCTCGACGACGAGGAGCTCGCCGCCTACGCGATCGCCGACAACCGGACGGCCGAGGAGGCCGACTGGGAGCGCCTGTCGCTCGCCGGCGTCCTCGGCGAGCTCGAGGACGGGTCGGAGCTGCTCGGTTCGACTGGGCTCACCGATGACGAGGTGCGCGAGCTGATCCGTCTGCAGGAGATCGAGTTCCCGTCCTACGACACAGACGTCACGGAGATCGCGCGCGAGGTCGAGTGCCCGAAGTGTGGCCACCGATGGGCGCCGTGACCTCGCAGGCTTTCGAGCGCGCTGTTCAGCCGAGAAGAGAAGCAGAGGTGATCGTGCGCGGCAAGTTCAGGGGGGAGATCTACCCCGACGCGTGCGGCGATTTCCGATGGCGTGTGCGCGCGCCGAGCGGTCGCGTCGTCGTCGGCTCGACCCGCGGCTACGAGGACCGTGACGTCTGCGTGCGGACGTTCGCGATGCTGTGCAGGTTGGTCGAGGTCGAGCACCTCGTCGAACAGCCCGAGCCTTTCGGGCCGTTACGATGAGCGCGCCGACGGTCGTCTCGACGTTCGCCGGCTGTGGCGGGTCGTCGCTCGGTTACAAGCAGGCAGGCTACGCGTGCCGGCTCGCAGTCGAGTGGGACAAGCGCGCGGCGGAGTCGTACCGGCGCAACTTCCCGGCGACGCCGATCTTCGAGGGCGACATCGCGACGCTCTCCGCGGACCAAGCTCTCGACCTCGCGGGGCTCGAACCCGGCGAGCTCGACGTGTTCGACGGTTCGCCGCCGTGCCAGGGGTTCTCGATGACCGGCAAGCGCAGGTCGGACGACCCACGTTCGCAGCTGTACCTGGAGTACCTGCGCCTGCTCGAAGCGTTCCGCCCGAAGGCGCTCGTGATGGAGAACGTCGCGGGGCTCGTGAAAGGCAAGATGCTCGCCACGATCTTCCCGCGGATCATGTCGGGCCTCCGAGACGCGGGCTACCGCGTGGCGTGCAGGCTGCTCGACGCGAAGTTCTTCGGCGTGCCGCAGAGCCGCCAGCGCGTGATCTTCGTCGGCGTCCGCCACGACGTCGGGATCGAGCCGTCGCATCCGCGCGCGGAGCAGCCCCCCATCCCAGTTCGCGTTGCCCTGCGTGACGCTCAGCCGCTGACGCTCGGTCCCGGACTGAGCGACCTCGAGCGGCTGATCTGGGCGACCACGAATCCGGGCGAGACAGGTGGCGACACGACGTGGGCGCGTGGCCGTTTCTGGGACGCGCGCAAGCTCGACCCGCGCAAGCCGTCGTGGACGGTCAAGGCGTCGACACGTGGCGCGCTGATGCACTGGGCCGAGTGCCGCCGTCTTTCGATCGAGGAGTGCAAGGTGCTGATGGGTTTCCCCGTCGACTACGAGCTCGCCGGCGACTTCGCCGCGCAATGGAAGCAGCTCGGCAACGGCGTGCCTCCGGGGCTCATGCGCGCTGTCGCCGCTCACGTGCGAGAGACCGTGCTCGAGCCGATGGCGGTGAGCGCGTGAGCGGCCCGAAGGGCGGACGCCCGCGCAAGCCGACGCAGCTCCGCGTGATCCACGGCGATCGCGCCGACCGCGTCAACCGTCGCGAGCCGCAGCCGACCGCTCCGAGCAAGGCGCCACGGCCGCCCAAGGCCATGAGCCCGGAGGCGCGGAAGGTGTGGCGCAGGGTCGCGCCCATCCTGTGGCGCGCGAACGTGCTCACCGACGCCGACCTGCTCGCGCTGGAGCAGCTGTGCGAGTCGGCGGCGATCGTCGCGCGCGTGCGCGACAGCGAGGGGCTCAAGTCGCTGCTCGTGAAGGAACGCGGCGGCGTCGTGCGCACCAACCCGCTGTGGCGGATCGCGCGCGACGCGGACGCGAGGCTCAACGCGTGGCTGCGAGAGTTCGGCATGACGCCGAGCGCGCGCTCCGGTCTCGCGCTGGACGTGAACGACGACGTCGAAGGGGAGCTCGAGCGCCGGCTCGGCGGTTGACGTGGAGCTCGCCTTCGACGAGGCGCGCGCGACGAGGGCCGAGCGGTTCTTCGAGCGCATGCTCTGTCACACCAAGGGCAGGTGGGCGGGACAGCCGTTCCACCTGACCGACTGGCAGCGAGACGACCTCGTCCGGCCGCTGTTCGGCACTGTGCGCTACGACGAGGAGCTCGACGACTGGGTGCGCCTGTACCGGGTGGCGTGGCTCGAGCTCGCGCGCAAGAACGGCAAGAGCGAGTTCCTCGCCGGCTGCGGCCTCTACCTGCTGATCGCCGACGGCGAGGCGGGTGCCGAGATCTACGGCGCGGCAGCGGACCGCGACCAGGCGGCCATCGTGTGGGAGGTCGCGCAGCGGATGGTTGAGCTGTCGCGCTACCTGTCGGCGCGGCTACGGATCTTCAAGCAGTCCAAGCGCATCGTCGACGAGCGCACGGGGAGCTACTACCGGGTGCTCCCGGCCGACGCGGCCGGCAACCTCGGGCTCAACCCGCACGGGATCTTGTTCGACGAGGTGATCGCGCAGCCGTCGCGAGAGCTGTGGGACGCGCTGCGCACCGCGGCCGGCGCTCGCACGCAGCCGCTGATGATCGCGGCGACGACGGCGGGCAACGACCCCGCGTCGTTCGCGGCGAAGGAACACGCGGAGATGGAGAAGGTGGCAGACGACCCGGACCGCGCGCCGCACACGTTCGTGTTCATGCGCAACACCGACGCCAAGGCCGACGCGTTCGACGAGGCCAACTGGTCGCACGCGAACCCGGCGCTCGGCGAGTTCCTGTCGGCGCAGGCGCTGCGCGACGAGGCGATCGAGGCGCGCAACGACCCGGCCAAGGAGAACGCGTTCCGGCAGTTCCGGCTGAACCAGTGGGTGCAGCAGGCGACGCGGTGGATGCCGCTCCATCTCTGGGACGAGAGCTCGACGGAGGTCTGGCCGAGCCCGGCGCACGCCCGCAGCCGATTGAAGGGGCGGAGAGCGTGGGGCGGGCTCGACCTGAGTTCCGTCGAGGACCTGACGGCGTGGTCGCTCGTCGTCGAGCTCGACGAGCGCGGCGAGGACGGCCAGCCGAGGTACGGGGCGCTGTGGCGCTTCTTCTGTCCCGAGGAACAGGTGCGCGACCTCGACCGCCACACCGGCGGCGACTTCTCGGTGTGGGTCAGGCAGGGCTGGGTGACGGCGACCGAGGGCAACGTGATCGACTACGAGGCCGTCCTCGACGCGATCGCCGCCGACGCCGAGGACTTTCGGATCGTCGACATCTCGGCCGACCGCTGGATGCTCGAGCCGGTCCGTCAGCGGATCGTCGAGCGCACGGGGACCGAGGTCTTCCCGATCCCGCAGACGTTCCAGGGGATGGGCCCGGCGATGAAGCAGCTCCGCGCGCTCGTGCGCGCGAGGCGCCTGGAGCACGGACGCAACCCGGTGGCGCGGTGGAACGTCGACTCGACCGAGGTCAAGCGCGACGACGCCGAGAACGTGAAGCCGGTGAAGCCCGAGCGCAAGGCGTCGGGACGTCGCATCGACGGGACGGTGGCGCTCGCGCTGGCGATCGACGCGGGCGTCGTGCGCGCGCGACCGCCGCGCAAGCGCGGCGTGGCCGGCTTCTAGCGAAGGAGGAGAGCGATGGCGGCAGGCCTTGAGGTTCGCGAGTTCAAGGGCGGGCACGGCGTGTTCGACGGCGACGAGCTGATCACGCGCACGCCGAGCCTGGAGGTCGCGCGATCGTTCGCGCGCGGCCACAAGCCCGGAAAGGCGATGGACGCGAGCGAGCGCAACGCGGCGCTCCGCGCCGACGAGTCTGGCGACGACAAGCGCGGGTGACGCTTCCCGACGAACTCCGCGAGCGCGGCGCGGCGGGCTGGTGGCTCGAGCGCCTCGACAAGGAGCTCGTCGCGCGGGCGGCCAAGCTCGCCGAGTACGACGCCTACTACCGGGGCGACCACAAGCTCGCGTTCGCGAGCGAGAAGTTCCGGCAAGCGTTCGGCGGGCTGTTCCGCACCTTCGCGGACAACTGGTGCTCGCTCGTCGTCGAAGCCGTGGAGGACCGGCTCAACGTCGAGGGCTTCCGGCTCGGCGAGGAGCGCGAGGGCGACCGCGACGCGTGGGAGATCTGGCAGCGCAACCAGCTCGACGCCGAGTCGCAGATCGCGCACACCGAGGCGCTGATCCACGGCGAGGCGTACGCGCTGGTGTGGCCGGGCGATGACGGGCCGGACATCACCGTCGAGCACCCGAACCAGGTGATCGTCGCCTATGCGGCGGGCGCGCGGCGCGAGCGATTGGCGGCGCTCAAGAAGTGGCGGGACGACGACGGCCTGGTGAAAGCCAACGTCTACCTGCGCGACGCGATCTACAAGTTCCAGACGTCGAGCAAGCAGACCGGGACCGAGTCGGGGACCGATACGACGACGTCGGTCGCCGCGTGGACGGTGCGCGAGGTGGACGGCGAGCAGTGGCCGCTTCCGAACCCGCTCGGCGAGGTTCCTGTGGTGGCGCTGCGCAACCGGCCGCGGCTGCTCGGTCCGTGCGAGAGCGAGATCGCCCGCGTGATCCCGATCCAGAACGCGGTGAACAAGACGGTGGCCGACATGCTCGTCGCGTCCGAGTACGGCGCGTTCCGGCAACGGTACGCGATCGGGCTCGAACTCGACGAGGACGAGGAGACCGGCGAGAAGAAGGAGCCGTTCCGCGCGGCCATCGACCGCCTGTGGGTGGCCGAGGACAAAGACGCGCGCTTCGGCGAGTTCTCGCAGACCGACCTGCAGACCTTCGTGCAGGCCATCGAGATGCTCGTGCAGCACATCGCGTCGCAGACGAGGACGCCGCCGCACTACTTCTACCTGCGCGGCCAGTTCCCCTCCGGCGAGTCGATCAAGTCGGCGGAGACGGGCCTGGTGCGCAAGACGATCAGAAAGACGCGCCACTTCGGTGAGGCGTGGGAGGACGTGATGCGCATGGCGTTCCTCGCCTCAGGCGACGAGGCCAAGGCGCGGGCGGCGGTGCGCGCCGAGACGATCTGGGCCGACCCCGAGACGCGCTCGGAGTCCGAGCTCATGGATTCGCTGGTGAAGATGCAGGCGCTCGGCGTGCCCAACGACGCGCTGTGGGCGCGTGCCGGAGCGTCGCCGACCGAGATCGCGCGATGGAGGGCGCAGGGCGCCGACCCCGCGCCGCAACCGACGAAGGAGGACGGCCCAGATGGCTGATGAACCGCAGCGCGGGCAGGACCCGAGCGACCCCGGCGCCGCCGGCGGGGACCCCGGACAGGATCCGGGGACGGGCGGAGCAACGAACGGCGGAGGGGCCCGCGACGGCTTCGACGGACCGTTCGACGAGGCGCGCGCGCGTGCGCTGATCGAGAAGCTCCGACCGTTCGAGAAGCAGGCGAACGAGCAGAGCAAGGAACTCGAGCAGCTGCGAACGCGCATCAAGGAGATCGACGACGCGAAGCTCTCGGAGACCGAGAAGCTCAACAACCGCGTCGGCGAACTCGAGAAGCGAA
>DATEDV010000231.1:0-7285 GCA_035281485.1 Candidatus Limnocylindria bacterium
TCCGACGGGTCCTCAGGGTCCGGCGGGCAACGACGGCGCCGTGGGTCCGCAGGGTCCCGCTGGGCCGGCTGGCCCGGCCGGCGCGCAGGGTCCTCAGGGTGACGCCGGCCCCGCTGGGCCGCAGGGTGTCGCCGGTCCCGCTGGCGCACAGGGTCCGCAGGGCGACACCGGTCCGACCGGCCCCCAGGGTCCCGCGGGCAACGACGGCGCTGTCGGACCGCAGGGTCCCGCTGGTCCTGCCGGTCCGCAGGGTGTTCAGGGCGACGCGGGTCCCGCTGGCCCGCAGGGTGTCGCTGGCCCGGCCGGTGCGCAGGGTCCGCAGGGCGACACTGGCCCGACCGGTCCGCAGGGTCCCGCCGGCGCGGACGGAGCCACGGGTGCGACGGGCGCGACGGGCGCGACCGGTCCACAAGGTCCCGCTGGCGCGGACGGAGCCGACGGCGCGACGGGTCCGACGGGTCCGCAGGGTCCCGCGGGCGCTGACGGCGCCGACGGTGCCACGGGTCCGACTGGTCCCACCGGTGCGACCGGACCGACCGGCCCGGCCGGCGCCGGCGTCGCCGACTTCCAGCAGGACGGCGTCTCGAAGGGCACGGAGAGCACCGTCGACTTCACGAATGGCTTCATCGTGACCCAGAGCGCGGGCACGAAGATGACGATCGACGGATCCGGATTCGTCCACATGACCGGCGACGAGACGATCGCTGGGAACAAGACCCTGAGCGGCAACACGACGTTCACGGGCACGACGACGGTGAACAACGCGACGACGACCGGCACTGCGTCGTCGATCAACACGGGCAACGGCCTCACGAGTGGGCAAGCTCTCGCGGTGAACACCGGCAGCTCGGCCTTCACGACCGGCGCGGGCAGTGGGTTCTTCTACGGTGGCGGTTCCGACTCGCTGACCGGCGCGACCACGTTCAAGAGCACCGGGAACTTCACCGGGACGCTGGTCGCGCTGACCGCGGACCAGACGACCGCGGGCACCGTCCTTGGGATCAGCGCGCAGAACCTCACGACGGGCAAGGCGATCGACGTCTCACTCGGGACGCTGTACTCGGGCACTACCGACGCGGTCGGTGGCTACACGATCGGTGCGGTGAACGTCCGCGCGCAGTCGTTCACCGGCAACGTCTTCAATGTGTCCGCGCAGGGCGCCGGCGGCGCGAACGCGAACCTCGCGAACTTCCAGAGCACGCAGCTCGCCGGCCAGGTGCTCAACGTCAACGCGACGTCGCTCACGACCGGTAAGGCGGTCGCGGTCACCCTCGGCAACGGCGGCACGGGCTTCTACGTCAACACCGGCGCCGGGTACTCGGGCAACCTCCTCGACCTCGAGGTGAACGGCGCGGACCGGTTCGTCATCGATCAGGCCGGCAACACGACCATGGCCGGTGCGCTGACGGTGCGCGGCGCGTCGATCACCGGTCCGTCGAGCGGCGCATTCTCCATCGACAACGGCAGCAACGCCGCCCTGAACGTCGGCGGCACGAACGCGACGACTCTCAATCTCGGCCGCTCGGGCCAGGTGCAGGCGCTGCTCGGCAACGCGACCGTCGCCGGGACGCTCGGCGTGAGCGGCGACTTCACGGTCGGCTCGAGCACGTTCAACGTCACGGCGGCGAGCGGTAACACGACGATCTCCGGCACGCTCGGCGTGACGGGCGCGACGACGCTCTCGAGCACGCTCGGCGTGACCGGAGCGACGACGCTCTCGAGCACGCTCGGGGTCACGGGGAATGCGACCTTCGGCGGCACGATCACGGGTCCCGTGGCGTCGACCTTCTCGCTCGACTCGGGCGGCGCGAACGCCATCAACATCGGCACGGGCAACGCGACGACCGTGACGATCGGTCGTAGCGGCCAGACGCAGGCGCTCGGCGGCAACGCGACGGTCGCGGGAACGCTCGCAGTGGGCAGCACCATCAGCAACACCGCGGGCGGCATCTCGATCAGCGGCAACAGCACCATCGCGGGGACGCTGACCGGGCTGACGGGACTCACGTCGTCGGGCACCATCGAGTTCAGCGGCCTCAGCACTGGTCTCGTGCAGGCCAACGCCAGCGGCCAGCTGAGCGCGCTCGCGAACGGTGCGAACGGCGAGGTCCTCACCATCGCCGGTGGCGTGCCGACGTGGGCCGCGCCGAGCGGGACGGCGTCGAACATCGTCTGGGTCACGGCGACCGGCACGTACACGCCGAGCTCCGGCACGCTCGCGATCCTCGTCGAGTGCGTCGGCGGCGGCGGCGGCGGCGGCGGCGTGAGCGGCAGCAACAGCAGCGTGGGCGTCGGCGGCGGCGGCGGCTCGGGCGCCTACTCCGCGAAGTACGTCGCTTCGCCCGCGGCCTCCTACGCGGTCACGATCGGCGCGGGTGGCGCCGGCAACACGGGCGCGATCACCGGCAGCGCCGGCGGCGACACCATCGTCGGCGCCATCTGCACCGCGGACGGCGGCTCGGGTGGTCTCGGCATGACCGCCGGCACTGCGGCCGGCGCGCAGCCCGGTGGCGCGGGCGGGCTCGCAACCAACGGCGTCGGCGACTTCAGGATGAACGGCGCGCCTGGTGGCATGGCCTGGCGTAACTCCGGTACCGCCGGCTTCAGCGGAGCGGGCGCCGACAGCTTCTGGGGCGCCGGCGGCCAGGGCCGGTTCTCGGACAACGACGGCAACGCGGGCGGCCTCTACGGCGGCGGCGGCGGCGGCGCGATGTCGACGAACAACGGCAACCAGACGGGCGGCAGCGGCGCGGCCGGTGTCGTCCGGGTCATCGAGTTCAAGTAGTCGTCATCGCCGCGGTCATCGGCTAGGTTGCTCGCACGATGAAGGACGCTGTGGTCATCCCGGTCTCCGCGCTGCGACGGATCTTCGTCATGCTGCTCATCCTCATCGCGTTGATCGTGTTGGTGCTCATCGCCCGCACGCAGCTCTTCCGCGCCGGCATCTCCACGCTGTTCGCCCCGGGTGCCGCCGAGGTCATCGACCGCGGCGCGTACCAGGCGGTGTTCCTCACGAACGGCTCGACATACTTCGGGACGCTTCGCCAGCAGGGCGACGACTGGTTCCTGCTCGAGGACGTCTTCTACCTCTCCGTGACGCAGGAGTCCGGCGCGCAGCTGATCAAGCGCGGATCCGAGCCGCAGGGGCCGCGCGAGCCGATGGTCATCTCGCGTGAGCAGATCCTCTTCATCGAGAACCTCCGCGACGACAGCGAGATCGTCACGACGATCAAGCGCTTCAAGGCCGGCGAGATCCCCGCACGGACCGCGCCGCCGCCGACCGCGACGCCGACGCGCACACCCGCGGCGAGCCCGACACGCTGAGCGGTCTTCGTCGCGCGTTCCGCCGTGCCAGATGGTGGGTCGTCGCTCACCGGCACCGCATCCGCGACGCGGCGATCGCGCTGGTCGCGTTCGTCGGCGTCCTGCTGTTGACTCAGTGGTGGGACTTCACGGTCCCCGCGCTTGGACGCGGTCAGTACCAGGCCGTCTTCCTCACGAACGGCCAGACATACTTCGGGCGCTACTACGACCGCATCGGCGCGTACGCGAAGATCGAAGACGTCTACTACCTGCAGCAGACCCAAAGCGACGATCCCAACGCCGCCCCCACGACCCGCATCGTGCGGCGCGGTCGCGAGCTCCACGGCCCCGCGCCGCGCACGCTCATACCGAAGTCGGCGATCCTCTTCGTCGAGGACCTCACCGACGCATCGCCGATCGCGCAGTTCATGCGGGAGGACGCCAGGTGAGCTCGTACGACCCCGCGCGCGATCCGGTCCGCGTCGCCGGCCGTTTACTGCGCTGGTCGCTGGCCTGGCTCGCGGTCCCGGCGCTCCTTGGCGCGCTCGTCTCGGGGAACATCGACGTGCGCGCGATGCCGCTGTTCGGGACGGAGCGCCTCTCCGCGGTGCTGCTCCTCGACGGGCAGGCGTACTTCGGACATCTGGATGACTCCGGCGAGAGCGGAACGCTGCTGCTCCGTGACGTCTACTACTTCAGGAACGCGGAGGGCGGGCCGACCGGCCTTCCGGTGGGCCTTGTCCGTCGCGGAACGGAGGCGCATGAGCCGGCCGACGGGATGCGGATCAGCCGCGAGCGCGTGCTCGCGGTCGAGCGCGTCGGTCTCGACTCGGCGGTCGCCGCCGCGATACAGGTCGCGCGACAGATCGCAGGGACGACGCGTGGCGTCTCCCTCAATCCCGTCACCGTCGCGACACCACGGGATCTCATCGCGCAGCGGCGGGCCGCGGAGCACGCGCTCCAGCGCTCGTTCCTGAGGGCCAACGATCAGCTCGTCAAGCTGAACGAGCTCGTGCTGCCCGTGACGAAGGCCGAGGCCGAGACCATCACGCAGAAGGCGATCGCGGACCTCCGCGTCGTGCGCAGGAATGCGATCACGACGCTTGGCACCGCGTCGGGGATGTCAGCGGCCGATGCGGAGGCCTACGCGCGGGCCACGGACCCCACGCTCGACGGTCAGACGTTCCTGAACGAGCCGGCGGTGCTGCTCGCGCCGAGCCTCGACGCCGTCGTCGTGCGTGCGGCGCAGCTCTACGCGCAGGTCGGTGATGCGGCGGCGAAGCAGCTCACGCAGCCCCGCACGGCATCGCCGACACCCAGCCCCACGCCGACCCCGACACCGACCGCCACTCCGCGACAGCCCTAACCGACCGCGCCCCGCTGCTTCACGTCCTCGAGCCGCGTGATCTGCGCGGACGGCCCGTCGCTCGGTTCCTGCTGCAGGGCGAGCGCGATCGCCTGCGCCCGGCTGTGCACGCCGAGCTTCAGCAGGATGTGCTCGATGTGCTTCTCGACGGTCTTGCCGGTGATGACGAGATCGCGCGCGATCTCGAGATGGTCCATCCCGCTGGTCAGCAGTCGCAGGATCTCGCGCTCGCGCGGCGTCAGGACCTCGACCACCGCCCGGGCGATCGGCCGTGTCGGTCTCACCAGTCGCTGGACGCGCGCGAGGAGCTCGTCGAGCTCGAAGGGCTTGACCATGTAGTCGTCCGCCCCGAGGAGCATGCCCGCGGCGAGATCCATCGATTCCTTTCGCTGCCCTGAGAGAAGGATGATGCCGATGGAGTCCCCGTGCTCGTCGCGGATGCGCCGGCAGACCTGATAACCGGAGACGTCAGGCAGATGGACGTCGAGCACGACGACGTCGGGCGTGTCGCGCATGATGACGTGCAGCGCCTCACGGGCGTCTGACGCGGCTCGCACGTGATAGCCGTGCTCGGTCAGCGTCGTCATCACGAGCTCGCACACGATCGGGTCGTCGTCGACGATCAGCACTCGACCGCGGGGTCGCATGAGCACTCCCATCCCAAGCCTGCCCTCGGATGCAAGAAACACACCTGATGCGCGTTCGTTTCCGAATCTTTACGCGCGGGGCCGTACGGAGATTCACGAATACGCACTCCGGTCAAAGATCCGGCCTGCGCCGGTCTTCTGATCGCGCCTCCGTCCCTAGCGTCGCTCACCGCCATAGAGGCGTGCGAACGCTCACCGAAAGGACGGAGAAACGCGAATGGCCATACGACATCGCGCCAGACTGCGCATCGCAGCTGCTATCGGGGTCGTCGCTCTCTGTATCGCTGTCCTGTCGCCGGGAACGGCCGAAGGACGGATACCGACGGAGGCCGCGAGCTCTGAGCTCGTGCTCGACCAGGACACGATCGCGAAGGCGACCGGTGGCGGCAACGTTCTCGCCGCGCCGACCTACCCGAACACCGTCGCGAGCTTCGGACTCAACGCGCGCCGGCCGGTCGGCTTCAGCGGCGGCGGCAACGCCGAGGGGCGGATCAACTACGACCGTCACCGCAACACGACCGGTCGCCATGTCAACGCTCCCGTCGTGCTCATGACCGCGATGATCAGCGGCACGCCCACGCCGAACGGCACGGGCGGGAAGGCCGCGCTCGTCGCTGACTGCACCGCGATCGGGGCGACGTGTCCCAGCGGCGATCAGTCCGCTGTCGTGTACATCGAGGACAACGGGGACTCGGGCGCCGGCGTCGACATCTTCAAGATCCAGTTCTGCGAGACGTTCCCGACGCTGCCGCCGGACAACTTCAGCGGCGGACAGCTGCCGGGTTGCGACGGGCCTGAGGGCGGCACCCTGCGCAGCGGCAACGTGCAGATCCGCGCGCTACCCGGCGCGGTCGGCGAAACGATGACGACCGCGGCATCGGCCGGCATCTTCCCGGCTGCCGCGAACTTCAACGGCGTCGAGCTCGCCGGTGGCGTGATCGGCGTCGGTGCCCGCAGCGGGGACGGCTCGGTGACCGGCGACATCGAGGTCCAGTTCACCGGCATGAGCCTGCTCGGGCTTTCGCAGCTGGTGACGATCACGGGTTGGATCACAAGTGGCAGCATCGCCGGAGGGACGGCGACGCTCAACGGCACCGCCACGCTCGACATGGGAGATGGGCCGCCGCCAACTGGTGGCCACTCGCTCGTCGTGACGGTCACCTCCACCGGGATCACGGTCAACGTCGGTGGCACGACGCTCCCGACACTGCCGAAGTCGGACGGCTTCATCGTCATCGAATAGACACTCGTTTGATCGGAGGCGGTGCCGCGTAGGCCGGCACCGCCTCCGTTTCCCCCAAAGGTCCGAGGACGCTCGTACCGTGGCGCTTAACATTCGGTCGAGTGAAGGGACCTGCGCGGATCGTTCTCGCTTTCGCCGCGCTGCTCGCGGCCTGCGGCGGCAACACGCCGTCCACGAGCTCCGCCGACGACGTGCTGAACCGCGCGCTCCAGGCGCACACCGCCGGCAAGCTCGACGAGGCGACCGCCGCGTACTTCGAGACCCTCGCGAAGGATCCGAAGAACAAGTTCGCCTTTTACAACCTCGGCGTCATCGCGCAGGGTCAGAACCGCGCGGCGGCCGCCGAGGCCTACTACCGCCTCGCGCTCGAACAGGACGCACGGATGGGGTCGGCGATCTTCAACCTCGCGATCCTCCGCGCGCTCGCCGGCGCGAACCAGGAGGCCGCCGACCTGTACCGGCGCGTCATCGCGATCGATCCGAACTATGCCGCCGCTCACTTCAACCTCGGCCTCGTCCTGCGCCTGCTCGGCCAGAGCGCCGAGGCGCAGCAGGAGCTGGCGACCGCGCAGCGCCTCGACCCGAAGCTCGTCGCCCCCAGCCCCTCCGCAAGTCCGGCACGGCAAGCAAGTCCCTCGCCCGCGAGGTGACCCGTCGCGTCTAGGCTGACACTCCCGCGGCTGCAGCGAATCGTTCCGATGCTCCTCGTCGCCGTGCCGATCGCGA
>DATEDV010000232.1:0-10521 GCA_035281485.1 Candidatus Limnocylindria bacterium
ATGACCTCCAGCACGGCCCACAGACGCGAGTGCCCGCGGGCGAGGAGCTCGGCGAGCCCGCGCGGGTCGATCGCGCCGATGTAGCCGCTCGCCTCCATCGCGCGCCCCTCGGCCACGGCGTCGGCCAGCCGCGCCAGGAGCGTGCCGAGCGACGGCTCGCGCACCGTCGCCTCGTCGGCGAGGCGCCGTATCGCCCCCGCGGTCGCCGTCCTATCCATTTCCCGCCCCGTCCTGCCTCGGCGCTAACTGTACGTTGGCCACGAGGGGAAAACGTGTCGTTCGGGGTGCCGGTGCGGCGCTAGTCCGGCTCCAGCACGGTCGTGGCCGCGCGGTAGGTCCCGAGCGGCTGCACCCACTCGCAGCACGTGCGCATGAGCGCGATCGCCTCGCGGGCCGGCGAGGTCTCGGGGTCGGCCTCGAAGTCCAGGTAGAAGACGTAGTCCCAGGGCCCTGCGCGGCTGGGCCGTGACTCGATCTTCGTGAGCTGCACGCCCGCGGTGGCGAACGGCTGCAGCGTCCGGATGAGGGCACCCGGGACATTCGCCGCCGAGTACACCACGCTCGTCTTCCACGGGCCGGTGAGGAGCGCTTCGGGGATCCGAGCTACCACGTCCGTGCCGCCGTCTCGCGCGAGGGCGAAGAAGCGCGTGAAATTGTCCGGGCTCGTTTCGATCGACTCGGCGAGGACCTTGAGCCCGTAGCGCTCGGCGGCACGGCGGCTCGCGACAGCGGCGACCGTGCGGTCCCCCGACGCGGCGATGTCGGCCGCCGCGCCGGCGGTGTCATAGGCGACCTCCGGCTGGATCCTCGCGCTCCGCAGGAACGCCTCGACCTGCGCGAGAGCCTGCGGGTGCGAGCGCGCGACCTTGATGTCCTCGAGCTTCGCCCAGGGCACCGCGAGAAGGCAGTGGCGCACGCGCACGACGACCTCGGCCACGATGCGGATGCCGCTGTGGTTGCGCAGCAGGTCATACACGTCCGCCACCGACCCCGCGTGCGTGTTCTCGACGGGCACGACCGCCGCCTCCACCTCGCCGTTCTCGAGAGCGTCGAACACCTCGGAGAACGTGCGGCGCGGCAGGAGCTTCTCCTCGGGGAACAGCGCCGCCGCCGCGGCCTCCGAGTAGGCGCCGGCCAGCCCCTGGTACGAGACGGTCAGCGATACACCGCCGTGCGCCACTCCGGATGACGCGTGTCGTCACCCCGCGCGATCGCGTAGTACGCCTCCCCGATCCGTCGCGCGACCGGACCGATCGTCCCGTCCCCGACGACGCGCCCGTCGACCTTCACGCAGGGCGCGACCTGCGCGCCCGTGCCGCAGAAGAACACCTCGTCCGCGATGAAGAGCTCGGTGCGGTCGATCGCACGCTGGCGCACGGTGAGTCCGAGCTGCTCGCGCGCGATCGTGATGATGCTGTCCCGCGTGATGCCTTCGAGGATGTCCTCGGTCACGGAAGGCGTGATCAGCTCGCCGTCGCGCACCATGAAGAGGTTCGCGCTGCCGCCCTCTGATACGTGACCGTCCCGTGTGAGGAAGATCGACTCGTCGGCGTCGGCATCGTGCGCGTCGTCCACCGCGAGCGCGGTGTTGATGTATGCCCCGGTCAGCTTGCCGCGCGCCGGGATCGCGTCGTCCGCGGTCCGCCGCCAGCTCGCGGTCCGCGCGGCGAGACCCGAGGTCGGCAGGTACGCGCCGATGGGGAACGCGAACATACCGAAGCCGCTGCGCAGATCATGCAGCGCGACCTTGATCGAGCGGGCCGCCTTGTACGCGAGCGGTCGGACGTAGACGTCCGTGCGGAACTCATTGCGACGAAGCAGCTCGACCGTCAGCTCGCTGAGCAGCTCGTCGTCGCCCGGCAGCTCGATGCGCAGGAGGCGGCAGTTGCCGCGCATCCGCGCGAAGTGCTCGCGCAGGCGGAACACGTAGAGCTGCTCCTGCGCTGCATTCCAGTACGCGCGGATGCCCTCGAACACGCCGGTCCCGTAGTTGAGCGCGTGCGTCGCGAGGCTGACGTGCGCGTCGGCCAGGCGTTTGAACGTGCCGTCGTGATACGCCCAGCCCGTCTCGGGGATCTCGGAGCCGAGCGCCGCCGTTTCCTTGAGCCGTTCCCGTACCTCGCTGGCCATGCTGTCCTCCTGATAACAAGAAAGCCTCCCGACTTCGGGAGGCTTCGTTCGCTTGCTCTGACCCTGCCGCTAGCTGAGCGCGCCTCCTCCGCCGGCTCCCTTCGGGAGCGCAATGACGATGACGAAGAAAACGGAACGCGCCATGAGATGTGAACGCTAACCGGCTCGCCCGCCGGCGTCAAAGGCCGCGGCGCTCGGCGGGTCGCGCTCTGCCGACGGATCGCGCGCCGATCGGACCGTTGCAGCGGGATTGACGCGAGATTGAGAACGTCGCGGCGTCCCCTCGTCGTCCGCTCGCGGCCTACCGTTCTTCTCAAGCCCGGCGCACCACCCGAGCGGGATGCTTCACCCCGCGGACACCAGCGCGTTTCTCGATCGACAACTGGGCGGTGAAACATGAGGCTCGGACGCGCCCTTCCCGCGGGCGTCGCGCTCGTCATGTCCCTGGTCCTCGTCGTGCCGAACGCCGCCTGGCGCGATGCTCAGACCCCCGGCGAAGCATCTGCCGACGAGCGACCGCGACCGGCTGCGGGCACGTTGGAGTCCTTCGGGAAGCTGCCGCCGCTCTTCGTCGAGAACGAGGGGCAGGCCGATCGGGACGTGCGCTTCGTGGCGCAGGGTCCCGGGTACCGGTTCTCGTTCCGTCGCGCCGCCGCGTCGCTCGCGCTCGTGAACGGGACGCGCGGCGCGGCGATCGAGCTGCGCTTCGTCGACGCCGATCCTACCGCCGAGCTCGAAGCGCGCCGGGAGACCCCCGGCAAGGTGAACTACTTCCTCGGGAACGACCCGGCCGGCTGGCGGATCGGTCTCGCCACCTATGAGGAGCTCGTCTATCGGGACCTGTGGCCGGGGATCGACCTCGCCTTCCACGGAGCGGCGGGTGAGCTCAAGTACGAGTTCATCCTCGAGCCTCGCGCGAATGTCGCGGACATCCGCCTCGAATACCGAGGTGCGGACTCACTGACGCTGGGATCGGACGGCGGTCTGCGGATCGCCACCGCGCTGGGTGTGCTGTCCGACGCCGCGCCGCTGAGCTACCAGGAGATCGACGGCAGGCGCGTCCGGGTCGAGAGCCGTTTCATCCTCGACGGCGGCGTCGCGTTCGGCGTGGGCACGTACGACGCCGATCGGCCGCTGGTCATCGATCCGGGTCTGGTGTACTCGACGCTGCTCGGTGGGAGCAACGTCGATCAGGGTCGTGGCATCGCGGTCGACGGCTCGGGAAGCGCGGTCGTGACCGGACTCACCGCGTCGACGAATTTCCCGGTCAGCCCCGGAGCATTCGACGCCACGCTCGGCGACGGGCAGGACGCGTTCGTGACGAAGCTGGATCCCACCGGCTCGGCCCTGGTGTTCTCGACCTACCTCGGAGGCACCACGCTCCCGGGCGCGCCGGGCACGGATGCCGGTCATGCCGTCGCGCTCGATCCCGCCGGCAACATCTTCGTCACGGGGACGACCGCGTCGGCGGACTTCCCGACGCTGGCCGGATTCGACCCGTCGTACAACGGCTCGGGCGACGCGTTCGTGACCAAGTTCAGCCCCACCGGAGCGCTCCTTGGATCCACGTATCTCGGCAGCCCCGGGAACGACCAGGGCTTCGGCATCGTCGTCGACGGCTCAGGCAGCCCGATCGTCACCGGTGTGACGCCGGCCGCCGGATTCCCGACGACCCTGGGCGCGTACGACACGAGCTTCAACGGGCTCAACGACGTTTTCATCACCAGGCTCATACCGACGCTGTCCGCGCTCGTCTACTCGACCTATCTCGGCGGCAACGCGTCTGACCTGGGCCAGGCGGTCGATCTGGATGCCGCGGGGATGGCGATCGTGACCGGAATGACGGCAGGCGGAACGGTCGCGTTCCCGACCACCGCCGGCGCCTATCAGCCCGCGTATGGCGGCGGTCCGAACGACGCGTTCGTGACGAAGCTCAGTCTCACCGGCACCGCGCTCATCTACTCGACGTTCCTGGGCGGGATCGGGAACGACCAGGGTTTCGGCATCGGGATCGATACCGTCGGAGATCCCATCGTCACTGGAGGCACCAGCGGCGGCTTCCCGACGACGGCCGGCGCGTACGACACGACCTACAACGGCGGCGCCTTCGACGCGTTCGTGAGCGAGCTGAGCCTGACCGGCTCGACGCTGGTGTTCTCCACGTACCTCGGCGGCACGAGCACAGATCAGGGAATGGGCATCGCGATCGACGCGATGGATCGCCCGACCATCACGGGGACGACGAACTCCGCGAGCTTCCCCACGACCTGCGGAGCCTTCGACACGACCTATAACGGAGCGGGCGACATCTTCGTCACCCGGTTCGACGCCGCGGGCGCGAGCCTCGTCTACTCGACGTTCCTCGGCGGGAGTGGGGTCGACAACGGTCTCGCGATCGCGGTCGACGCCACGACGAGCGCGTACATCACCGGCCAGACGTTCCCCTTTGGCGCGGCGCCATATCCCACCACGCCCCTGGCCTTCGATACGAGCGCCAATGGATCCACCGACGTCGTCGTCACGAAGCTCGACATGATCGCAGCCGCGACGTTGGATCTGCAGCCGCCCACGGACACGAACGTCGTCGGCACGCCGCACACCGTGACCGCAACGCTCACCGGTGTAGGCGGCGGGCCGTGCCCGGGCATCACGGTCTACTTCTCGGTGCCCACCGCGGTCGCGACCGCCGCGAGTCCGTCCAGCGGCTCGGACGTCACCGACGCCAATGGGCAGGCCACGTTCACGTACACGGCCGCTCTACCGGGCATGGACACCATCCACGCCTTCGCGGACCTCAACGCTGATGGGGACCAGGACACCCCGCCCGAGCCGTTCAACACGGTGACGAAGCTGTGGACCGTGCCGCCGAGCACCGAGTTCTGCGAGGTCACGATCACCAATGGCGGATGGATCGTCGCGCTGAACGGCGATCGGGCCAGCTTCGGCGGCAACGCCAAGGTCGGTGCCGACGGCGAGATCCAGGGTCAGCAGCAGTACCAGGATCACGGCCCGGCGGACCCGCGAAACGTGCATTCGATCGAGCTGCTCGCGACGACGTGCGACACCGACAGCGATCCAGCGACGGCGACGATCTTCGGCCGAGCCACCATCGACGGCTCCGGCGACTTCTTCTTCCGCATCGATGTGATCGACGGCGGGCAGGGAGGCGCGAACGACTCGTACGGCATCACGTTGAGCGACGGCTACGTATCAGGCCAGCAGCAGCTCGAAGGGGGCAACGTCACGATCCACAGGAACTGACGGGTAAGCGTGCCGCGCGACGGGGTCACAGGCGGCCGATGACCTCGCCGCGCTGCCAGACACGACGGGCGATCAGGAGCGCGATCACGTCCGCGACGACGAAGAAGACGCCGAGCGCGACCAGCGCCCATCCGTCGGCGATGCGTGTCGCGCCGATCCCGAGGACCGCGAAGATCGCGGCGGACACGCCGATCATCAGTCCGGCGATCTGCTGTCCGGCGCGGGTGGTGCGAACGACCGCCGCGATGATGAGCACCCAGCTGCCGGCGGTGATCAGATACAGGAATGCCAGGACGAGCAGCGCGTACAGCACCTCGGGCGGGAGCGCGACCTGCATGCGCGTCGCGCCGTACAGGAAGGTGCCCAGCACGTAGAACACGGCGAGGCTGCCGGTGCAGATGAGCATCACCGGGCCGACCATCCCCAGCAGCTTTCCGACGACGATGTCGAGGTCACGCACCGGCGAAGCGAGGAGCGGCACGAGGGTCCCGTTCTCCTTTTCCTGCGTGAACGTCGACGCGATGAGGGCGACCCCGGACAGCGCGGGGATCAGCGTGCTCTGCAGCGCGAGGACCAGGAGCGACAGGTTGCCCGGCCCGCCCGGCGACCCGCGCCCGCTGATGACGAAGAGGATCGGGAGAAGCGCGAAGAAGCCCGTGCGGATCACGGCGCCGCGGTCGCCGAAGATCTCCCAGCGGATCTCGCGCCAGGCGATGAGCGCGGCCTTACCCATGTTCTTCACCGGCCTCGGCGACGATCGCGAAGTACGCGTCCTCGAGCGAGCGCTCCTCGCGCGCGAGCGTGACGACGCGCATACCGCTGTCCAGGAGGGCGCGGAGCACGGCGGGATTCGTGGTGCCCGGCTCGTCGGCATCGAAGCGCAGCGCCGCGTAGCCGTTCTGCGCTGTGGCGGGCTCCGCGTTCACTCCGGCGCGGGCGAGAGCGGCCAGCGCCGCGGTCGCGTCGCCGCTGAACGAGACCACGAACCGCGGATGGCTGTCGGCGCGGAGGTCGCCGGTGAGCCCCTCGCGCGCCACGCGGCCGCGATACAGGACGACCACGCGGTCCGCGATGCGCTCCGCCTCATCGAGGTCGTGCGTGCAGAGGAGGATGGCGCGATGCCGTGCGCGGAGCGACACGATGAACGTACGCAACGACCGCGCGGTCTCGGGATCGAGCGCCGTCGCCGGCTCGTCGAGCAGCAGGACGGGCGGATCGTGGACGAGGCCGCGGGCGATCGCGACCTTCTGCTTCATACCGCGCGAGAAGGCGCCGAGCCGTACGTCGAGTCGGTCGGATAGGCCGAGCAGCGCCGCGAGCTCCTCCGTTCGCCTCGCCGCGGCCGCGACGTCGTACAGGTGGCAGAAGAACTCCAGGTACGCGCGCAGCGTCATCCGCTCGTACAGCGAGGGCTGATCGGTCACCATCCCGCAGCGCTCGCGGATGCTGCCCGGGTCGGCGCGCACCGAGATGCCGTCCACGAGGACGTCGCCCGCGCTGGGGGCGAGGATGCCGCCGATGATGCGGCTCGCGGTCGTCTTGCCCGCGCCGTTCGGGCCGAGGAGCGCGACGATCTCGCCGGGCTCGACGCGGAACGACACGCCGTCGAGCGCGCGGAGACGGCCGAAAGAGCGCGAGACGTCGCGCACGTCGATCATCCAGCGAGCATAGGCGGCGGATGTCATAGCCTTCGCGACGTGGACCTCGTGCTCTCGTTGCATGGCCGTGTCGGTCTGGCGCTCGTCCTCTATTACACGTTCGTGGGTCTGTGGGCGATCCTCCAGGGCATCCGCGACCGCGGCCCGGACGCGAGCCTGCGCGGGGCCATCGCGATCGCGACGATCGCCGCGGTCGTTCAGGGAGCGCTCGGCGTATTGGTGTTCCTGTTCCGCGGAGCGCCGGCCGATCCCGTGCACATCCTCTACGGCCTCGCGCTCGCGATCGCGATGCCGCTCGCCGCGACGCTCGTTCGCGACCGCACGCCGCGCGGTCAGTCGATCGCGCTCGGTCTCGCCGCGCTCTTCACGGCCGGGCTGGCGATCCGCGGCATCACGACGGCGTGAGCGGGCAGGCTAGGCTCACCGCATGACGGTCGAGAGCGCGCCCGACATCGATCCGGCACCCGATGTCTCGCGCGAAGCGCTGCAGGCGCTGCGGGGCGACTTCCTCTACTTCCAGGTCGCCGGCTCGGGTCCGACGTTCCCGGTGGCGCACCGCGTCGCGGACACCTACCGCCGATGGCTCTCGTCGGTCGGCATGTTCTCGCACGTCGGATACGACGCGTACAACGCCGCGCTCGACGCGACGCGCGCCGACCTCGCCGCGGCCGTCGGCGACGAGGGCGGCGCCTCGCGAGTCGCGCTCACGCAGTCGGCGACCGACGGGCTCAACACCCTCATCGGCGGCCTCCGGCTCCGGCCACGGATGCCCCGACGCGGTGGCGCGCTCATCGTCACGACCGCGGAGGAACACGGGAGCGCGCTCCTTCCGGTGTTCGCGCGGCGCGTTCGTGGCGACCGCGTGCAGGTGCTCGCGCATCGCGACGACGCGAGCTTCCTGACCGAGATGCGGACCGCGTTCGCGAACGGCGCCGAGGCGCTGGTCATGTCGCTGGTCGGTTGCAAGAGCGGCAAGGTGCTGCCGGTGGCGGAAGCGGCGCGCATCGCGCACGACGCCGGTGCCACGGTGATCGTCGACTGCGCGCAGGCCCTCGGCCAGCATCCCGTGGACGTGCACGCGCTCGGCGCCGACGCCTACGCGTTCCTCGGCTACAAGTGGCTGCACGGTCCGCTCGGCGTGGGGGCGCTCTGGGTCAAGGATCCCGACCGCTTCGACAGCACGCGACTGGGCTGGCGCTCGCAGAGCGCGATGGATCTCGACGGCAGTGTCACGCTGAAGCCGGAGGCGTCGCGCTTCGAGACCGGGACCGTCGACGCCGGCGCGTTCGTCGGCCTGCGCCAGACGCTCGCCGTGCACCGCCGCCTCGGCGCGACGGTCGGCGAACGCGTGCGCGCGCTGCGCGTGCGGCTCCTCGAGCGTCTGCGAGAGCTCCCGTTCGATGTGCTCTCGCGCGACGCCGACCCCACCGGGATCGTCGTCGCCGCGCCGCGCGGCGCACCGGCGCTCGAGGTGGTCGAACGGATGTGGCATGAGCAGCGGATCGTGGTGAAGCATCTCTCCGAGCCCAAGCTCGAGGCGATCCGCATCTCCTTCTGGGCGTTACACCAGGACGGCGACATCGATCGCCTCGCAGACGCGTTCTCACGTACGCTCGCCGCCCCCGTCCGCTGAGCGAACAGACCCTTCGCTATCGTTTCCGCCGTGACCCTTCTGGGCGGGCAGGTCGCGATCGTCACCGGCGGCGGCCGCGGGCTGGGTCGCGCGGTCAGCGAGACGCTCGCGGCCCTCGGCGCGTCGGTGGTCCTCGCGTCGCGCAACGCCCCCGAGCTCGACGAGGTCGTGAAGGTCATCAAGCGCGCCCGGGGCCACGCGCTCGCGCAGACCGCCGACGTCGCCGACGAGCGTCAGGTGCAGGAGCTCGCGCTCGCCACCGCCCGCTGGGTGGGTCCGGCGTCGATCCTGGTCAACTGCGCGGGCATGGTGGACCCGATGGCGCCACTGGCGCGCTCCGACCCGGCGCTCTGGCTGCGCAACGTGTCGATCAACGTCGGCGGCACGTATCTCCCGCTGCGCGCGGTGCTGCCGGGCATGCTCGACCGCGGGTTCGGCCGCATCGTGAACATCTCGTCGGGGTCGGCGGCCCGGCCGAGCGCCGGCTGGACGGCGTACTCCGCGTCGAAGGCGGCCGTCGTGCAGCTCACGCGGAGCCTCGCGCTGGAGATCGAGGGCACCGGCGTGACGGCATGCGCGTTCAACCCGGGCGGGATGGACACGCACATGCAGGAGCGGATCCGCCGCACGTCGGCGTCGGATTTCCCGCGCGCCGACGAGTACCGGGAGCTCGCGCGCGAGGGTCGGCTCAGCGATCCGAAGACGCCGGCGCGCACGATCGCATACCTCGCGCTGCCCGCGACGCAGCGCAATGGGCAGGTGCTCCAGTACGACGACGAGGAGCTGCGTCGCGCGGTGGAGAGCGCCCTCCCTGGGTAGCGGCTGATGCTGCCCGACGAACGCCGCGAAGAGCTCGTGCGCTTCGAGCGCACGTTCAACCTCGTGCGCCTGGGTGGCGCTGCGCTCGCCGTCGTGCTCGGGCCGCTCTTTCCAAACCTCGGCGTCTGGTCGCTCGCGCTGCTCGGCGTCGGCCTCCTCGTCATCGCCGGAGCGGTCGAGGCCTCGCTGCGCCGAGTGCGAACGCGCGACGGCGCCGAGCGACTATCGCGCAGCGTGTACTTCATCGACCTCCTCGTCGTGTCCTTCGCGATCTTCGCGTTCGCGCCCGATCCGCGCTGGACGACCTACATCGTCATGCCGCTGCTGATCATCGCCGGCGGCTTCCGCTTCGGCAGACGCGGTGGGCTGGCCGGCGCGGCGGGGATGTCCCTCGCGTACGTTGCGGTCGCCGTCTTCCGAGCCAACACCTACGGCTATCCGCTCGAGCCGGAGCGGGTCGTGTTCACCGTGACGGTGAACTTCCTCGCGGCGTTCCTCATGGCCGGGCTGGTGCGAGAGCTTCGCGGACTGCGCGGCCAGCGCGAGGCGTTCCTCCGGCAGACCGCGGAGACGGAGGCGCTCCGCGCGGTCGACAAGCTGAAGAGCGATTTCCTCGCGGCCATGTCGCACGACTTCCGCAGTCCTCTCACCGTCGTGCGCGGCGCCGTCGAGCTGCTGCTCGGTGAACGCCCCGGGCTGCTCACGCCAGGACAGCGCGAGCTCGCGGAGAACGCCGAGCGCAACGTTCGCCGCCTCGAGGAGTTCACCGAGGATCTGCTTGAAATGGCGCGTCTCGAGCAGGGCGCCGTCGCGCTCGAGCCCGAGGACCTCGACGTGCGTACCCTGCTGGGCGAGATCGTCGCGGACCATCAGGTGCTGGCGAAGCAGCGCCGACAGTGGTTCTCGCTGGACGCTCCGCCCGACGCGATGACGGTCTCCGCGGACCGCGGCCGCCTGCGGCAGGCGCTGAACAACCTCGTCGGCAACGCGATCAAGTACGCGCCCTCGGGGACGCCGATC
>DATEDV010000233.1:0-2158 GCA_035281485.1 Candidatus Limnocylindria bacterium
CGCCGCTCGACGGCGTCCTCCTCGACCTCGGGCTCTCCTCGCTCCAGCTCGCCGACGAGCGGCGAGGCTTCAGCTTTCGCGCGGAAGGACCTCTGGACATGCGCGCCGATCCGGACCTCAGCGTCACGGCGGCCGACATCGTGAACAGCTGGGACGAGCGCGAGCTGCGTCGCACGTTCGGCGAGCTCGGCGAGGAGACCGAGGCGGGTCGCGTCGCGGCCGCGATCGTTCGTCGCCGCACACGTGAACCGTTCCTCGCCGCGGACGATCTCGGTCGTTTCGTGGCGGGCGTGAAGACGCAGCGGCGTCGCGGCATCGATCCGGCCACGCGCGTGTTCCAGGCGCTCCGGATCGCCGTGAACCGCGAGCTCGAGAACCTTCAGCAGGGTCTCGAGGCCGCCGTTCGCGCACTGCGACCCGGCGGTCGCGTCGCGGTCATCTCCTTCCACTCGCTCGAGGACCGGATCACCAAGCAGTTCTTCGTCCGGGAATCGCGCGACTGCATCTGTCCTCCCCACCTCCCCACCTGCGTCTGCGGGCATCGCGCGGGCTTGCGTGTCGTTACCCGGCGTCCGCTTCGTGCGGACTCGGCGGAGGTCGCACGCAACCCGCGCGCCCGCAGCGCAGCTCTCCGCATCGCGGAGAAGATCTCCTGATCGCCGCTCAGGCGGTCAGGGCGGCGCCCATGCGCCGCCCGCTTCCGGCACGGCCGCGTCACGGTCATGCCATCGCGCGCCGCCGGCAGGGCGCCGGTACGACGTGGGAGGTCCGCACCTTCGTCGTCGTCTCCGCCGCGATCTGCGCGGTGTTCCTTCTCGTCGTGCTCTACCTCTCGCAGGCGACCGTCGTCGCGACGCGCGGCTACGAGACACAGGGCCTGGAGCGCGTCCGCGATGAGCTGCGCCGCCAGAACGCCCTCCTCGAGGTGGAGAGCGCGCGACTCGATTCCCCCGCGCGCATCGAGGCCGAGGCGAAGCGCCTTGGTCTGGTGCGCGCCGCAAGCGTCCCGGTCGTCCAGGCAGAGCCGATCGCCGCCAAGCGCTGACGTCGCGGAGGCGCTGCTGGGGAGCGAGCGCCTCGACACGGAGGAAGAGTGACGGAAGGGATATCGCACCGCCGTCTGCGCGTTCTGTTCGCGCTCTTCGCCGTCGCGAGCCTGGTGCTATCGCTGCGCGTCGGTTACTGGCAGACGATCGGGCGAGACGCGCTCCTCGAGGCGGCGACCGAGCAGCTGCGGAGCGACCTCGTCCTCGAGGCGCAGCGTGGGGTGATCCGGGACCGGAGCGGCGCGGTCCTCGCGACCACCGTCGATCTCCGCTCCCTGTACGCGATCCCGAAACGGATCCCGGACCACGCGGCCGCGGCGGCGAAGCTCGCACCACTCATCGCCACGCCCGCGCCGAGCATCATCACGGCGCTCGCATCCGGCGCGGAGTGGCTCTACCTGAAACGCCGGCTGCCCGAGCCGGTCGCAAAGGCCGTGGAGGCGCTCGCGATCCCCGGCCTCGGCTTCGAGCCCGAGCCGAAGCGGCTCTATCCGCACGACACGCTCGCGGCCCACGTCCTCGGATTCGTGAACGACGACGGCGCGGGGCAGTACGGCGTCGAGGGCGCGTACGACGCCGTCCTGCGCGGGGTTCCCGGGCGGCTCGTCGTCGAACGCGATCCGAGGGACCGCGAGCTCGCGCTGGGACTGCGGACCGCGGTGCCGCCCAAGAACGGCGCCGACCTGGTCCTGACGATCGACCTCGTCGTGCAGACCGCGGCCGAGCGTGTCCTCCAGCAGGCGATCGAGCGGGAGAAAGCACCCAGCGGATCGATCCTCGTTCTCGACCCGCGCGACGGCGCGATCCTCGCCCTCGCGTCCTGGCCGACCTTCGATCCAGCGCGGATCGCGCTCGCCGATCCGCAGTCCCTGCAGAACCGCGCATCTTCCTGGACCTTCGAGCCCGGGTCGACGATGAAGGCCGTCACGATCGCCGCCGGCCTCGACAGACACGTCGTCACGCCGACGACCACCTACGAGGACAGGGGGTACGCGGTCATCGGTGGCCGCCGGCTCAACAATGCGCAGGGCAAGGTCTACGGCACGACGACCGTGACGCAGATCCTCGAGCGGTCGGCGAACGCCGGCGCGGTCTTCGTTGCCTCGAAGCTG
>DATEDV010000234.1:0-3699 GCA_035281485.1 Candidatus Limnocylindria bacterium
GGTCCGTTCGACATCGTCCTGTTCACGCTCCGGCAGCGTCGCACCGATCCGGCATGGCTCGGCCGAGCGTTCGCGGTGTCGATGGCGCTCAACTTCGCCGGATTCCCGATCGGCTCGGCCATCGGCGGCGCCGTCGTGCCGCTGTCCATCGGTGCGGCGCTCGCGCTCGCCGTGTTCTTCCAGATCCTCGGCGCGGTGTTCTCGATGGTGACGATCCCCGCCGACGATCCGGCCGATCGCGCGGCGGTCCGCGCCGTGCGGTAGCGTGACGGCGTGATCCCGCGAGCGCCATTCGGCGCCACCGGCCACGAGAGCACGCGAACTCTGTTCGGCGCGGCCGCGCTCTCCCGCGTCACGCAGGGCGTCGCCGACCGTGTGCTCGAGCTCCTCGAGCGCTTCGGCGTGAACCACATCGACACGGCCGCAAGCTACGGCGACGCGGAGCTGCGCGTCGCGCCGTGGCTCAGCGGCGCGGGGCGCGAACGCTTCTTCGTCGCGACCAAGACCGGGAAGCGCACCTACCGCGAGGCTCGTGACGAGATCCGGCTGTCGCTCCAGCGTCTCGGCACCGATCACATCGACCTCATCCAGCTGCACAACCTGGTGGACGAGTCCGAGTGGGACACCGCGTTCGGTCCCGACGGCGCACTCCGAGCGGCCAGCGAAGCGCGCGACGCCGGGCTCGTGCGCTTCATCGGCGTCACCGGCCACGGGCTGCAGGCGCCGGCGCGGCATCGCCGCAGCCTCGAGCGCTTCCCGTTCGATTCGGTGCTCTTCCCCTACAACTACGTGCAGCTCGCCGACCCCGCGTACGCGCGCGACGTCCAGGCGCTCATGGCCCTGTGCCTCGAGCGCGGTGCCGCGATGCAGACGATCAAAGCGATCACGCTCGGGCCGTGGCAGGGCGAGCGACCTGCGACGCCCACGACGTGGTACGAACCGCTCGACGACCAGCGCGACATCGACATCGCCGTGCACTGGGTGCTGGGAGACCCGCGGGTGTTCCTCAACACCGTGGGCGATGTCGGGCTGCTGCCGCTCGTGCTCGACGCCGCGTCGCGCGCGACCGGCCGTCCACCCGACGCCGCGATGGATGACCTCCTGCGGCGCCGCGCGATGACGCCGCTCTTCGTCGCCTAACGCGCCTCGCGCGACGCGTCCACGATCGCGACCACCCGGCCCAGGCCCCGCGGACGATCCGGCGCGGCGTCCGGCGGGAGCAGGTGGAACCTCAGCCCGGCCTTGACCGCGCCGCCGTCGGCCAGGGCGTGGTCGCCCACCATCAGCGTCTCCTGCGGCCGTGTGCCGAGGCGTTCGCAGGCCTTCCGGAAGATCGCGGGATCGGGCTTTTCGGCGCCGACCTCGAACGAGTGCGTGAACGCATCGACGAGCTCCGCGAGGCCGGCGGCGGCGAAGATCGGTCGAAGGTCGCGTGGCACGTTGCTCACGATCCCGATCTTCGCGTCTCGCTCACGCAGCGCGCGGAGCGTCGGTGCGGTGTCCGGGTAGGGGATCCAGGCTCTCGGGTCCATGACGCGTTCGTAGAGGTCACGCGCGATGCCGGGCACTCGGCCGTGCGCGCGCTCGAAGAGCGCGGTCCAGACCTCGCGATGCGCGTCGGCCGAGAGGTCGCGGCCCTTCGCGAGCTCCTCCGGGGTCTTGCCGGCTTCCCAGAGCTCGTCCCACAGGGCGCGCGCCTCGACCGGCTCGATGCGCACGCCACGCTCCCGAGCGACCGTCACGATGACCTGGCCCGCGTCGGGTGGCGAGAAGAGCGTGTCGCCCCAATCGAACAGGACACCGCGGATCGCCGCCACGCCGCGATTCTGACGGAGCACCGCGTTCCATCGCAGAATTGGACCGCCATGAACATCGCGATCCTTGGTGTCGGCCGTCTCGGCGCGTTCCACGCCAAGGTCCTCAGCGAGACCAAGGACGTGGACCAGCTCCGCGTGTACGACGCCGACGGCGCGCGTGCGAAGAACGTGGCGGGCGAGCTACGGGCGACGGCCGCGCCCACGGTGGATGAGGCGCTTGCCGGTGTGGACGCGGCGGTCATCGTGACGCCGACCGACACGCACGCGCCGCTCATCAAAAAGTGCCTCGACGCGAAGATCGCGACGTTCTGCGAGAAGCCCATCGCCATCGGCATCCCCGAGACGCGCGACATCGTCGCTCATGTCGAACGCGGGAAGGGACGGCTGCAGATCGGCTTCCAGCGCCGTTTCGACAGCGGGTACCGAGCGGCGCGCGACGCCATCCGCCGCGGCACGCTCGGCAACGTGTACTCGTTCCTCATGACGAGCTGCGACCGGCTGCCGCCGCCGGACGCCTACATCGCGACGTCGGGCGGGCAGTTCAAGGATCAGCTCATCCACGACTTCGACATCACCCGCTGGCTCTTCGGGCAGGAGGCGGTCGAGGTCACCGCGACCGGATCGACGCTCGGGTTCCCGCAGTACGAAGCGATGAAGGACGTCGGGACGTCAGCGGTGCTGCTGCGGTTGTCGGGCGGCACGCTGGGTCTGGTCACCGGGCTCCGTCACAACGAAGCGGGCTACGACATCCACGTCGAGGTGCACGGCGCCAAGGACACCCTGGCCATCGGCGTCGATCCGCGGACGCCGTGGCGGTCGGTCGAGGCCGACGCGCCACCGCTCGCGGGTCCGCCGTACCCGTCCTTCTTCGTGCGATTCGACGGCGCCTACCGTGCGGAGCTCGCGCACTTCCTGCGCTTCGCGCGCGGCGAGGCGGAGAACCCGTGCACCGCCGCGGACGCGCTGGAGGCCCTGCGCATCGCGGAGGCGGCGAGCCGTTCGTTCCGCGAACATCGCAGCGTGAAGCTCTCGGAGATCGCTTAGTGTCGCTGCGCGTCACGTTCATCGGAAGCGGCAACGCCTTCGCCGACGGTGGCCGCAGTCACGCGTGCATCCTGGTGAGCGCACCCGGCGTGTCCCTCCTTCTCGATTGCGGCGGCTCATCGCTGCCCGCGATCAAGCGGGAGATCGATCCCGAGGCGATCGATGCGATCGCGGTGAGCCATCTGCACGGCGATCACTTCGGGGGCATCCCGTACCTCGTCGTCGAACAGCACTTTGCCGGACGGAGAGCCCCGCTGCTGATCGGCGGACCGCGTGGTCTCGCGGACCGGCTGCGCGCCGCCGAGTCCGCGCTCTATCCGGACTTCTTCAAGAAAACGATGCTCGGGTTCCCCGTGCACGAGGTCACGCTGGACGCTCAGGAGAGCGACTTCGGCGGCGCGCAGGTGAGCGCACTACCCGTGCGGCACGTGGCGGAGGCGGAGCCGCACGGACTGCGCGTCCGCGTCGGTCACAAGATCATCGCGTACTCGGGCGACGCGACGTGGAGCGACGATCTCGCGCGCCTGGCAAAGGGTGCGGATCTCTTCATCTGCGACGCATCGTTCTTCGACACGGACGATCCGTCGCATCTGTCGTATCGGACGCTGATGTCGCACCGTTCGGAGCTCGACTGCAAGCGGATCGTGCTCACGCACCTCGGGGCGGAGACGCTCGCCCGCATCGGCGAGCTCGATCTCGACCACGCGGTCGACGGGACCAGCGTCGTCGTCTAGGGGAGCGCCGAGGGCCGCGGGCTCGTGACCCTCGTCCTCAAGCTCCTCCTCACCCCGGCGCTGATCGCGGTGGCGACGCTCGCGGGTCGGCGATTCGGGCCGTC
>DATEDV010000235.1:0-2731 GCA_035281485.1 Candidatus Limnocylindria bacterium
TCCCGTGCCGCGCGAAGTGGCGCGCGGCGAGCGCGAGCACGAAGTCGCCGTCGTGGACGGCGCCCTTCGCATCCACCGTCATGACGCGGTCACCATCGCCGTCGAACGCGAAGCCGATATCGGCCTTGCGGTCGACGACCGCGCGCTGCAGCGCCTCGGGCTGCGTCGCGCCGCAGCCGAGGTTGATGTTCGCGCCGTCCGGCGTGTCGAACAGCGTCAGCACCTCGGCGCCCGCCTGCGCGAACACCGACGGCGCCACGCGGTAGGTCGCGCCGTTCGCGCAGTCGAGGACCACGCGCAGGCCGTCCAGCTTCGGCGCGAGCGACACGAGGAAGTCCTCGTACTCCTTCACCAGCCCGCGCGAGTCGCCGACGAGGCCGATCCCGCCCTCGGTCGGTCGCGGCAGCGCGTCGTCGCTGGCCCGCATGGCGGCCTCGATCTGATCCTCGGTCGCGTCGGGGAGCTTCAGGCCGCCGTGGTCGAAGAACTTGATCCCGTTGTCGGGCGCGGGATTGTGCGAGGCGCTGATCACCGCCCCCGCCACGAATCCGCCGGTGCGCGCGAGGTAGGCGAGGCCCGGCGTCGGGATGTGCCCGATCAGGCGCACTTCCATCCCGACCGAACAGAGTCCCGCGGCGAGCGCGCTCTCCAGCATGCGGCCGCTCCGCCGCGTGTCGCGGCCGACGACGACGCGGTGGCCGGGGCCGCCGAGCACGTGGCCGGCGGCGCGTCCCAGGCGCAGCGCCAGCTCGGGCGTGAGGTCCTTGTTCGCGATCCCGCGGATCCCATCCGTGCCGAAGAGGCGCGTCTTGGAACCGTCCGGAGAGGGCCCAGGCACCGCGTTCACGAGCGCGCCCGGATCGTGACCGTGACCCGCGCCGGCTGCACGGTCTGGACGCTCACGCCGCCCGGCACGCGGACCGCCACGTCAAGCGTGTACGTCCCCGGCCCGCGCCCGCTGGCGTCGACCGTGGCGCCCACCTGCTCCGCCGGCAGACCCATGAGCGTCGGCAGCGGGCCGGCGACGAGCACGCCGATGTTCGTGGAATCGACGTCGGCGGCGAGGCCCGCCGCGAGGCCCACCACCAGCACCGCGGTGTTGAACAACCGCGTCCCGGTGAGCGGCTGCACCGTCACGGTCACGGTCACATCGGTCGGCTTCAGGAGCGTGACGCCCTCCGGGACCGACAGCTCCACGGTCTGCGTGCGCGACGCGCTCAGGTCGCCGACGTCGATCGGCAGCGTCTCGATCCGATCCAGCGTCGAGAGCACCTTCTCATCGCCGCGCACCGTCACCGCGAAGGGATCCATCGCGACACCGACCACCCAGTATCCCGGCGCCACCGTGCCGCGCAGCGTGAAGACGACCGGCACGGTGCGCGTCGTCGCGATCGGCAGGACCGGTACCTTGACCGTGACCACGGCCGGTTGCACCTGAAGGCCGTCGATGGGCGTGCCGGCCGCGTCGACCGGGATCGCGGGCGTGTCGGGCGCGTCGACGTCGATCTGCCCATCGCCGAAGCGCACCGTTCCCAGGACCGCGGTCACGCGCGCGACGTCGCTCTCGGGTCCGGTCACCGTGACCTCGCTCGGCGTGATCTCGGAGGCGCCCGCGCGCGCGCCGGCCGGCGGCTCGTTCGCGAACCGCGACTGGACCACGACGGCGCGTGAGGTGAGACGCTCGATGCGCACGGCAACGGTGGGCGGCGACACGTCGACGACCTCGACGCCCGGCTTCGCCACGGTGACGCTCACGCGCGCGTCCTGCGCCTCGGTGTGGCCGAGCGCGAGAGCCCCAGCGTCGACCGTGGCCTTCAGGTCCGAGAGCGCGACGCGGTCCGCGACGCCGGGTGCGCCACGCAGCGTGACACCGACGTCGCCCAGCGCTCCGCGCAGCACGTATCCCGCCGGCACGTTGTCGGGCCGCTCCACAGGAACGCGGCCGTCGAAGGAGACGGTGATGACCGTCGGGGCGGCGGTCTGCATGATCGCGACCCAGAACAGGATCGCGATGACCACCGCGACGGCCTTCAGCGGAAAGTCGTGCGTCATGACGCGCCGGAGGTCGATGCGTCGGCGCAGCCAGGCGGGCCTCACTGCGACGAGCGCGCGCACGGCTAGGACGCCTTGCTGCGGAAGGGCAGCGGCTGGATCCGGCTACGGAGCAGCGACGACAGGACGCGGCGCAGGCGTTCCTCGTCGAGTCCGCCGATCATGCGGCCGTTCGAGGCGATCGAGATCGCCTGCGTCTCCTCGGACACGACGACCACGACCGCGTCGGTCTGCGAGCTCACCGAGAGCGCCGCGCGGTGCCGCATGCCGTACCGGTGCGCGGCACGCTCCGGCGTCTCCTCGAGCGGCAGCAGGCACGCCGCGGCGAGGATCAGTCCGCCACGAACGATCGTCGCGCCGTCGTGCAGCGGCGAGCGCGTCATGAAGATCGACCCGAGCAGCTCGGCGGTCAGCTTCGCGTGGATCGGCACGCCCGTCTCGCTGTAGTCCTGCAGCCCCGTGCTCCGCTCGACGACGATGAGCGCGCCGTGCCGCGCCTCGGAGATCAGCAGCGCGGCGCGCACCAGCTCGTCGACGACCTTGTCGACCTCCTCCTCCGGCGCCTGTGCGATCAGGCGGTTGAGCGGACCGAGCTGTCCGAGCTGACCGAGCGCACGACGCAGCTCCGGCTGGAACACGATGATCAGCGCGAACACGGCGACCGTGAACACCGCCGACA
>DATEDV010000236.1:0-3072 GCA_035281485.1 Candidatus Limnocylindria bacterium
ACCAGGCGCGCCGCGGCACGGAGCGCGCGATCGTCCACGTCGGTGACCTCGCTGAAGAGGCCGACCCGGCGCGGCAGGATCCAGCGCACTCTGCCGGCGCGGACCTTCTTGTCTCGGCCCAGGTACGACCACACGTCGCGCCCGAGATGGGCGCGGATCGGCAGCCTGGCGCGTGCGAGCAATCGCTCGACATCGATCCGCAGCGCGCGGGGCGCGAGGTCGAGCGTTTCCGACAGGGCGCAGGCGTATACCAGGCCGATCGCGACCGCCTCACCATGCGTCACGCGATAGCGCGACGCGGCCTCGTACGCGTGGCCCATCGTGTGTCCGAAGTTCAGGAGCTCGCGCAGGCCCGACTCACGCGGATCCATCGTCACGATCCCCGCCTTCACCTCGGCGGCCAGCGCCACGGTCGTGACCTGCGGACCGATCTCGCCGCGCAGCACCGCGTCGAGCGATCGCTCCACGTGCGTGACGGCGTCACGGTCGGCGAGGAAAGCGCTCTTCACGACCTCCGCCAGGCCAGAGGAGACCTGCCGCGGCGGAAGCGTCGCGAGCACCCCCGCGTCGGCGAATACGGCGTCCGGCGCGTGGAACGCGCCGACGAGGTTCTTCCCCTCAGGGATGTCGATCGCGGTCTTCCCGCCGATCGCCGCGTCGACCATGCCCAGGAGCGTCGTCGGCACGTGTGCGACGCGCACGCCGCGCAGGTACGTCGCGGCCGCGAACCCGGCCGCGTCGCCGACCGCGCCGCCGCCGAGCGCGACGATGCCTCCGTCGCGGCCCAGTCCGGCATGCGCGAGGTCTCCCCACAACCTGGCCAGCGAGCGGACCGACTTCGCCGCCTCGCCGGTGGGCAGGCGCAGCGCGACCGGCTCGAAGCCGGCACGCTCGAGCGCGCGCAGGAGACGCGCTTCATAGAGCGACGCCGCGTCGGCCTCGCTCACGAGGGCGACGCGACCCGACCAGCCGAGGTCCGCGAGATGCGTTCCGACCTGGTCGAGGAGACCGGCACGCACCAGCACGGGATACGGCCGCTCGCCACCGACATCGACCCGGATCCCCCGGGCCGCGACGATCCACGCGGCGATCGCGTAGGCCGAATCCTCCGCGGACGCGTCGCGGTCCACATCGAAGGTGACGTCCACGTCGGCGTACGCCGCCTTCCGCTCCCGCAGCACCGCGCGCGCACGGTCCGCGGGAGTCACGTCCTGATCCGGACGCTTTGCCATCGTGGCGGCGATGCCGGCGGTCACACGCCGCAGCGAGCCGCGAAGGCCGATGATCAGACCAAGCTCGCGCATGCGCGCGCGGTTCTCCTCGCGGATCGGCGCGCCGCCGCCGGTGTCCACGACGATCCACGCCGGCGTCGGACGCAGCGACGCGAGAACGCGCGATTCGAGGTCGCGAAAACGCTCCATGCCGTCCTGCTCGATCGTGTCCTTGTTGGTCTTGTGCGTCCGCCGCTCGATGGCACGGTCCATGTCGACGACGGCGGCCCCGAGGCGACGCGCCAGGATCGGCGCGACCGTGCTCTTGCCGATGCCCGGCGGACCCACGAGGAAGAGGTACACGGCGTCAGCGCCGCTGATCGATCGGTCGAAGACGCGTTCGATACCGCGCGACGGAGGCCACCAGGTCGTCCGCCGTGTCGCAGCCGAACTTCTCCAGCAGGGCGTCCGCGAGCACGAACGCGAGCATCGCCTCCGCGACCACGCCTGCGGCGGGCACCACGCAGACGTCGCTGCGCTCGACGTGCGCGGGCGCGGGCTCGCCCGTGCGCAGGTCCGCCGAGGGGAGCGGCTTCATGAGGGTCGAGATCGGCTTGAACGCGACCTCGATGACGATGTCCTCGCCGTTCGTCATCCCTCCCTCGAGCCCGCCCGCGCGGTTGCGCGTGCGCGAGAAGTGTCCGTCGCGCACGGTGATCGGATCGTGTACCGCGCTGCCGCGCTCGCGCGCCGCGGCGAACGCGTCGGCGAACTGGACGCCCTTGGCGCTCTGTATCGAAAGGAGCGCCTGCGCGATGCGACCGTCCAGACGCCGGTCCCATTGTGCCGACGTGCCCAGACCGGCGACCATGCCGCTGGCACGAAGCGCCACGATCCCGCCGAGCGTGTCACCCGCCTCGCGCGCCGCGGCGATCGCGGCCACCATGTCCGCCGATCGCCCCGGGTCGGCGCAGCGGACCTCGCTCGCTTCCACGGCGTCGGCGTCGAAGCGCGGTTCGCTCTCGACATCGCCGATCGCTTTCGTCTCGCTCCGAACGCTCATGCCGACCAGGCCCAGGACGGCCTTGGCCACCGCGCCCGCGGCGACGCGCGCGGCGGTCTCGCGGGCGCTGGAGCGTTCGATCACGTCCCGCACGTCGTCGTGGCCGAACTTGAGCGCGCCGGCCAGATCGGCGTGGCCCGGTCGCAGGCGCGTGACCGCCGCGGGCGGGTCGAGCACCGGCTCGACGCTCATGACGCGCTCCCAATTCACGGCGTCGCGGTTCGCGATCTGCAGCGCGATGGGCGCGCCGGTGGTGCGGCCGTGGCGGACGCCGCCGGTGATGTTCACCGCGTCGCGTTCGATGCGCTGCCTGGCGCCACGCCCGTACCCGAGCTGGCGACGACGGAGGTCGCTGTCGATGTCGGCCCGCGCGACGGGTACGCCCGCCGGCACGCCCTCGAGGATCGCGACCAGCCCCGGCCCGTGTGATTCGCCGGCGGTGATGAGCCTCATACGGCGCGCGGAAGCGCCGCGCGCATGACCGCGAGCGGCGCTTCGCGGCCCGTCCAGAGCGTGAACGAGCGCGCGGCCTGGTGCAGCAGCATCGCGAGGCCGTCGACCACGCGCACATGTTGAGCCTCACGCGCGCGGCGGACCAGCGGGGTCTCGGCGCGCGTCGGCACGAGATCCACCACGACGTTCGGCATCTCGCCGAGCGCGAAGTCGGCAAGCACGTCCTCGCCGTGGAGCCCGACGGGCGTGGCGTTGACGAGCACGTCGATCCGTGCGGTACGTCGTGCGTCGGCCCACGGGATCCCGCGGACCGGCTTGCCGGCGGCCGCGGCGAGCGCGGTCGCG
>DATEDV010000237.1:0-2761 GCA_035281485.1 Candidatus Limnocylindria bacterium
ACCGAGCGCCGCGAGCGGCGACATCGTGCCGTGCCCGAGGATGTCGATGTCGTCCTGCTCGAGGCTGCGGCGCACCGCGTCGAGCATCCGCTCGCGGATCCGTGTCGCGAGCTCGCTGTCACCGAACCGCTCGCGCTCGGAGAAGGACGGTCGCTTCCCCTTCAGGAACGCCCCGGCCTCGTCGAACGGGATCCACACCCCGTCGACCTCGAGCTGATGTATCGCACCGATCATGTAGTGCAGCGCCGCGCGTGTGGTCGGCCGGAGCGGCGGCGCGACGCCGATGTCATATTCGAGACCGACGCGGAGCCCGAGCCGCGCCGCGTCGTCGATGTAGCGAAGCACGTCATCGTCGTTGCGTAGCTTCTCGCGCCACGGGAAGTGGTCGGACACCCCATGCGGGCGCACCGTGACGGTGCTCGCGCGCTCTTCCAGCGACACGGTGCCATCGGAACGCTCGCTGTGGATGTGATGGTCGAACAGCCGCAGCGTCATGGCTCCGGGTGTCCCGACCACGCCGCCTCGACCAGCGTCCACAGCACGCCCGCGACGAGCGTGTGTCCGCCGAGGAGCAGCGGGAAGGGCGCGGCGCGCGCTGCCGCGGTGAAGGCGCGCACCTCGGGATGCTGCAGGGTGTCGGCGCGGAAGAGATCCGAACCGAAACGATCCGACGCCGATGGCTGCCACCCCAGATGCGCGAAGAGCACCCGCGTGTCGAAGAGCATCCCGTCGCCGAGCTCCCCCAGACGCGCGAAGAACCGCTGTGGGCCGAGCTCCTGGTACAGGAATCCCAGCGCCGTCCGCGCCTCGCCCGAGCTGTCGCGCCCGGCGGCCTGCATCCCGCGCTCCTCCGCGAGCATCCGCACCCGGCACGCCGTCTGCGATTCGAGGAACGACCACACCGGCGCACCGACGCGGCCCGCGACGATGAGCTCGCGCTCCGGCGTCGTGACCAGGCCCATGAGCGCGTCGATGCGCTCGCCGAGCTCGTCGTCCCACGTGTCGAGCGACCGCAGCTCGGCCGGGCACGCCGGATGGCGCTTCAGCACGGCGGCGTCCGCCGGCGTGTCGACGTCCAGGAGCGTGGCGACGGAGCGCTCGAGCTGGCGGGATGACAGGCCGCCCTGCTGGTGGAGCCGCCGCGGCAGCGGGTTATCGGTCGCGGGCAGATCGATCACGGTGAGGGCCGACGCCGGCGTGAAGGCGATCAGGTCGGCTGAGTGATAGTTGTTCGAGAGCACCAGCGCCTCGCCCGCATCGATGTCCTCGCGCAGGCGCCGAAGCTCGTCCCTCGTCATGAGCGCGCCGGCGCCCGCACCGATCGTCGCGATCCGCTCGAGACCCCGCTCGCGCGAAAGGAGCACGAGCTCCTGGCCGAAGTGGAACGGCTCGGTCCGCGGCGCGCTTACCGATGCGCCCGCCCGTGAGAAGGCGGCGCGCGCCTCGGCGTCGCCGGTCACGGCGAGGAGCGGACCGAAGCCGGCGGCCTCCGCGTTCTCGAGGACGAGCGCGCCGATCGCGATCTTGATCGCGTCGAGACGCCGCTCGATCTCCGATGCGCCGCCCCGCCCGAAGAAGACGATGAAGGCCGTCGTCACCGACGCGACGGTAGCACCGACTCCACGCGCAGCAGGAACAGCAGCGCGAGCACGGTGAGCCCTGCCGCGACGACGACCCGGACGCCTCCGTCCGGCACGCTGCGCAGGACGAAGAGCCACTGCGGATCGCTGCTCCAGTCGAGCAGACGGCTCGGATCGACGTTGATGTTGACCGGGACGAGGTCCCAGGTGTTCTGGTCGTAGACGAACGCGGCTGCCTGGAAGATGAGCAACGACCAGGCCGCGCTCAGCAGGAAGACGACGCGCAGGACGAGGTGCCGCAGCAGGCCGTGGCCGATCCCCCACGCGAGGAGCGCGAAGAGGATCGGCGCGAGGTCGTCGAGGAAACGCGGGCCGAACACGCGGCCGCCCCACCACTCGACGTAGGTCGCGTAAAGGATGGCCGTGGCGGCCCAGGCGTACGCCAAGGACAGCAGTCGCTGCTCGTCGAGATGCCGCTCCGGCTTCAGCACCACCGCGGTGACGATCGCGAAGAGCATGTACGGCTCGTAGATGAAGAGGCCGCGGCTCGGCGAGAGCAGGAGTCCGTAGAGCCCGACGAGCGGCGACCCATCGAACGGCTTCGTGCCGTAGCCCTGCTCGAGCGGATTGCCGAAGGCGACGGCGTTGTACACGAGGAGCGGCACGATGCCGAGGGCGCCACCGATGAGCGCGTACAGCGTCGGACGAACGCGCCCGGCGGGCAGGAATGGGATGAGCAGCGCCGTCGTCTGGCGCACGACGGCACCGAGGCCGAGCGCGAAGCCCGCCGCGACCTCGCGCCACCACGACGCCGGACGCGCGAGGACGAGCCAGAGCGCGAGCGCGACGGCGAGGTGGACGCCGGCGTGCTGCCACAGCGCCTGCGCGGCGACCGTGCGCACGCTCGTGCCGAGGAAGTAGAGGAGCACGAGGAACAGCGACCAGCGCTCCGTCGTGAAGCGGCGCATGACGGACCAGAGCAGGAGCGTCGCGACGACCTCGATCGCGGCGGCGGCGAGGTGGCCGACGCGCAGCAGCAGGCCCAGATCGAGCGCGTTCATCCCGGTCAGCGCGAACGGCAGGAAGAACGGGAACGCCAGGAACGCCACGCCCGGGGGGAAGATCGAGCAGACGCGGTCGTTCGGCCCGGGCGCAGGCGGTCCGCCGGGACTCCGCGTGGC
>DATEDV010000238.1:0-4058 GCA_035281485.1 Candidatus Limnocylindria bacterium
GACCGAACGCGAGGAAGACCCAGAATTGGAACTCCGCCGAGAACCGGCCGCGCGAGCTGATCAGCTCGGGCAGAGACAGCGTGCGCGATCCCTCGTCCCCCGAGACCAGCCAGACCGCGACGATCGCGACGAGCATCACGAGCGATCCGGCCAGCGTGAAGATCACGAACTTCAGCGTCGAATAGATGCGCCGGGGGCCGCCCCAGATGCCGATGATCAGATACATCGGCACGAGCATCAGCTCGAACATCACATAGAAAAGGAAGAGGTCGAGCGCGACGAAGACGCCGACCATCCCGATCTCGAGGACGAGGAAGGCCGCCATGTACGACGCGAGGCGCTCCTTGATCACGCCGCCGGTGGAATACAGGACCGAGATGAAGGCGAGCAGCGTGGTCATCGGAATGAGAAGGACGGAGATCCCGTCGACGCCGACGAGATAACGGATGCCGAGGCTCGGCAGCCACGCCGCCTCCTCGACGAGCTGGAAGCCGGCCTCGCCCGCCGTGAACTGCGTGAGCATGACGATCGAGAGGACGAGCTCGATGAACGTCGTGACCACAGCGACCTGTTTCACGGCACGCGGATCGTCGCGGAACACATAGAGCGGCAGAAGCCCCACGGCGGGCACGACGAGGAGGAGCGTGAGGATGTGATCGATCGTCATCGGTCGAAGATCCCCACCGCGTAGCCGCCGTAGGCGACGAGGATCACGAGCAGGCCGGCGACGATCGTGAGCGCGTAGTTGCCGACGATCCCGGTCTGCGCGCGGCGCAGCCCGCTCCCGGCCAGTGCGGCGAGCCAGCCGAGACGGTTCGCCACGCCGTCGATGAAGTGGATGTCGAAGGCCCACATCGCGCCGAAGGCGGCACGGATCGCGTCCACGATGCGCCGGTCGTACAGCTCGTCGATGAAGTACTTGTTGGCCAGCACGTGATAGACGGGTCCCGCCGCGCGCGAGACCGCCGCCGGGTCCGGCCGGCGGCGCACGTACATCGCGTAGCCGATGAGGATGCCGAGGAGCCCCGCGGCCACCGACACGGCACCGAGGGTGAGGAGCGTGGCGAGCTCCGGGACATGCGGCGGCTCGGCGCCCGCATGCACGAACACCGGATGGAGGAACTGGTCGATGAAGCCCTGCTCGGGCGGGAATCCGATCGCGAGGCCAAGGGTCGCGGTGCCGACGGCGAGCGCGACGAGCGGCAGCGTCATCACCGCCGGCGACTCGTGCGCGTGGTCGTACAGGTGATGGTCGCGAGGCTCGCCGTGGAACGTCATCCACATCGCGCGTGTCACGTAGAAGGCAGTGAGGACGGCCGTGACGATCCCGATCGTCCAGAGCACGAGATGACCGTTCACGAAGGCCGTCGCGAGAATGGCGTCCTTCGACCAGAACCCGGCCAGCGGCGGCAGCGCGGCGAGCGCGCCACCCGCGAGAAGCATGGTCCAGTAGGTGATCGGCATCTTCCGTCGCAGCCCGCCCATCCTCCGCATGTCCTGCTCTCCGCCGAGGCCGTGGATCACCGAGCCCGAGCCGAGGAACAGCAGCGCCTTGAAGAAGGCGTGGGTGGCGAGATGGAAGATCGCCGCGACCGGTGCGCCGACGCCGAGGGCCAGGAACATGTAGCCCAGCTGGCTCACCGTCGAGTAGGCCATCACGCGCTTGATGTCGAACTGCACGAGCGCGATCGTCGCCGCGAAGATCGCGGTCACCGCGCCTACCGCGCCGACGACGGCGAGCGCCGGACCCGCGGCCTCGAACAACGGCATGGAGCGCGCGACGAGATAGACGCCGGCCGTGACCATCGTCGCGGCGTGAATGAGCGCAGAGACCGGGGTCGGTCCTTCCATGGCGTCGGGAAGCCACGAGTACAGCGGTAGCTGGGCGGACTTTCCGCTCGCGCCCACGAACAGCGCCAGGCAGATGATCGTGAGGTTCGCCTCCGTCGCGATGTCGACGTGCTCGAAGACCTCGGTGAACTGCATCGAGCCGAAGACCAGGAAGATCGTGATCATGCCGATCGTGTAGCCCCAGTCGCCGATGCGGTTCATCACGAACGCCTTCTTCGCGGCGACATACGGCTCGGTGCGCTCGAACCAAAAGCCGATCAGCAGGTAGCTGCAGAGTCCCACGCCCTCCCAACCCACGAACATCAGGAGGTAGTTGTCCGCCATGACGAGGATGAGCATCGCGAATACGAAGAGCGAAAGCCACGTGAAGAAGCGGTGCACGCCGTGGTCGTGCGCCATGTAGCCGTTCGAGTAGACGAAGATGAGGAAGCTGACGACCGTGACGACGAGGAGCATCACCGACGAGAGCGGATCGATGAGCGCCGCGACGTTCACGTGGAAGTCGCCGACGCCGATCCACTCGTAGAGCGTCACCGTCGTGGCCTCATGCGTGCCGAGGACCTCGAGGAATACGCCGATCGCGATGAGCGCCGAGAGGCCGACCGCCGCGGACGCAACGACGCCCGTCCAACGGTCCAGGCGACGGCCGAGGAGCCCGTTGATGAAGAAGGCCGCGAGCGGCAGCGCGGGGATGAGCCAGACGTTCTCGGTCACGCGCTCAACCTCGCATCTGCCTAAGCTCGTCCACGTCGACCGTGGGCCGGTTGCGATACATCGAGAGCACGATGGCGAGGCCGACGGCGACCTCGGCCGCGGCGACGACGAAGATGAAGACCGCGAACACGCTCCCGCGCTCGTCGAACGAACCGAGGCGGCGGGAGAAGGCGACGAGCGCGAGGTTCGTCGCGTTGAGCATGAGCTCGACCGACATGAGGATGACGACGGCGTTCCGCCGCACCAGGACGCCGGCCGTGCCGATGAAGAACAGGATCGCCGACACCGCGATGAACGCGCCGAGCGGGACTGCCACCTACGTTCGCCCGATCTCTGGGGCGATCATTCCTCGTCCCGCTTCACGAGCACGATGGCGCCGATCATCGCCGCGAGAAGGAGCACCGAGGCGACCTCGAAGGGGAACGCGAAGTCACGGAAGATGCTCGTCGCGAGCGGCACGAGATCGCCGCCGCGGGCGCTGATCGACGGCGCATCGCGGAAGGCGAACGCGACGAGCGCGACGAAGATCGCGATCGGCACGACGAAGAGCGCGGCCCAGAACTTCTGCGTCTGGAAGAACAGACCGTACGGCCGCGGCGACTGGGGCGTGAACATGACGCCGTACAGGATCAGGACCGTGATCGCACCGACGTAGATGAGGACCTGGAAGGCAGCGACCGTTTCCGCACCGAGCAGCACGAACATCCCTGCGACGTTGAGGAACGTGAAGGCCATGAGCAGCGCGGAAGTGGTGATGCGGTTTGCGAGGACGACACCCGCGCCGGCCCCGATGATCCCAATGGTGAGGATCGCGAACAGGGCGGGCTCGATGAAGTCGAACACTTAGGCCGCGGCCGCGCGCAGACGCTCGCGCAGCGCGACGAGGCGCCGGCGCTGCACGTACGGGAGGGCGAGCACGAACGCGCCGAGCAGGACCCAGTTCGCGATGGCGACTGGGACGACCGTCTCCGGGAAGACCAGCAGGAGGATGGCGGTGATCATCAGGTTGGCCAGGGTGAGCGGGATCAGCACCTTCCAGCACAGCGACATGAGCTGGTCGATCCGCAGGCGCGGCAGCGTCGCTCGGATCCACATGAAGAGGAGCACGAAGAGGTACGTCTTGAGCGTGAACCACAGCACGCCGAGGAGCGGGAACACCTCGACGAACGGCCCGTGCCACGCGCCGAACCAGAGGGTCGTCACGATCGCCGACACGACGGTGATCTCCCCGTATTCGGCGAGGAAGAAGATCGCCCAGCGCATCCCCGAGTACTCGGTCAGGAATCCCGCGACGAGCTCGGACTCGGCCTCCGGCAGGTCGAAGGGGTTTCGGTTCGTCTCGGCGAGCCCGGCGATGAAGTAGGTCACGAACGCCAGCGGCAGGATGAGCACGTTCATCCGCCAACCCGGCTGGCTCTCGGCGATCCCGACCATCGACAGCGTCCCGACGACGAGCACGACCGTCACCAGCGAGAGGATCTGCGGCACCTCAT
>DATEDV010000239.1:0-4404 GCA_035281485.1 Candidatus Limnocylindria bacterium
TGCTCGCCCTTATGCGAGCGCATGTCGATCTCCAGATACGCGGCGGTGACGAGGGCGTGAGCGGCGGCGGCCACCGCATCGGCGTCGCCGGCGAACGTGAAGACGGAGCGGTTGTGGTCGACGTCGCTGGTCTGGTCGAGCAGGCGAACCCCGGGCACGTCGCTGATGGACTTCGCCAGCCGATCGATCACGTCGCGGCGGCGACCCTCACTTACGTTCGGGACGCACTCCACCAGCCGCGGCACGGGCGAAGCGTATCGCGTGACGCCGCCGGCCCGAGGCTCTCGCAGGCCGCGTCATCCCCCATCCGTGGGGCTTGTTTGGCTGCCGGCGGTTAGTGAGACTGACCACCGTGGACATGAACAAGAACGAGCAGGGCCTGAGCCTCGCGCTCCTCCAGTTCAACCCGTCTTCCGTCGTCCTGCTCGATACCGAGGGCCGCATCCGGTCGCTCAACCGCAACGCCGAGCGGCTGCTCTCGACCACCGAGACCGACGCCGTCGGGAAGAGCTACACCGACGTCTTCGGTGAGTCGCTCTCGCAGCGGATCTTCAAGCTCATGCTGAGGAGCGGCGCCGACGGCGAAGCGCGGGCGATCGAGGCGACGCTACCGGGCGGCCGCCGCGCCAAGCTGCGCGCGACCGCGGGACCCCTGAGGGACGCGCGCGGCAACGTGAGCGGCATCGTCTTCGTCGCGGACGAGGACACCTCGTCGCCGAAGCTCGAGGCACTCGCCGATCAACAGGTCCGTCTGCGGGACGCGCTCCGACGCTACGTCGGGGACAACGTCGCCGACATGGTCGATGCGCGGCCATCGTTCATCGACGTGGGCGGGCAGACGCAGGTCGTCAGCGTCGTTCACGCGGACGTGCGCGGCTACACGACCATGGCGGAGCAGCTGCCACCGGACCGCGTCGTGTCGCTGTTACTGAGGTATCACGGCGCGGCGGCGAAGGCGATCCGCGGGACCGGCGGCACGATCGACCGCTTCGCCGGCGACGCCATCCTCGCCCTCTGGAACGCCCCCGCGCCGCAGGCCGATCACGTCCGTCTCGCGCTCCGCGGCGCCCTCGCGATGCGCGACGCCGCGCGTGAGGTCGGCACCGACCTCGGTTACGGCATCGGCGTCCACACCGGAGAGGCCATGGTCGGCAACCTCGGGAGCGAGCAGTACCAGAACTTCACGGCGATCGGCGACACGGTGAACGTGGCCGCTCGCCTCCAGGGCCAGGCCCAGGCCGGCGAAGTGGTGTGCTCGGCAGCCGCGTTGCAAGCCGCGGGTGCCGGCGTACGAACCACGCCACTTGGGACGTTGGAGCTACGAGGACGGCGGACCCCGGTGGAGGCCTACCGGGTGGAGGGCATCGAAGGGTGAGCTTGCAGCCCGGCAACACGCTCGGCAATTACCAGATCGTCGAGAAGATCGGCGCGGGCGGAATGGGCTCCGTCTACAAGGCCTATCAGCCGTCCCTCGGCCGTTACGTCGCGATCAAGGTGCTCCCGCCGCAGACGGCCGGCGACCCGGCGTTCGCCGAGCGCTTCGCGCAGGAGGCGCGCGCGATCGGGAAGCTGCGCCATCCGAACATCGTCACCGCGTTCGACTTCACGCAGCAGGACGACGTCGCCTACCTCGTGTCGGACTACATCGACGGCGGGACGCTCGCCGACCAGCTCGGCGCGGCTCTGCCGCTCGACTACGCCCTGGGGATCCTGGGCCCGATCGCGGCCGCTCTCGACTACGCGCACGCGCGGGGCATCGTGCATCGCGACATCAAGCCGCAGAACGTGCTCCTGAGCCGCGAGGGGACGCCCGTGCTGACGGACTTCGGCCTGGCGAAGATCGTCGGACCGGGTTCGGGGATGACGCAGGCCGGATCGCTCATGGGCACGGCCGATTACATGGCGCCTGAGCTCGCCGGCGGAGCCGAGTCCGCGGGTCCCGCAGCGGACCAGTACGCGCTCGGGATCATCGCGTACCAGATGCTCGTGGGACGCCACCCCTTCCCGTCCGACAACCCACTGTCCGCTCTGATGGCCCATGTGAACAAGCCGGTACCGCTGCCGAGCCAGCTCGGCGCGGTGCTGCCGCCGGGCGCCGAGGCCGCGCTCCTCCGCGCTCTGGCGAAGAAGCCGGAGGACCGCTTCGCCCGAGCCGGCGACTTCGTCCGCGCGCTGGCCGGCTCGCAGTACGCCGTCCCCGGAGCCGCTCCGTCCGCATTCACCGCCCCGAGCACCAGGCCCTCACAGCCGCCGATCGCGGCGCCCGTCCCCGCCGCGGCGGAAGCATCCTTCTCACCGCTTCTCTCCCCCGCGGGCCTCGTCAGTCCGGTCGCACGGCTGGAGCCGCCTCCCTCGACGCCGCCCACGACGACGCCCGTGCTTGCCGCAGCGCAGGCCGCGGGTGGCAGCGCCACGGCGGCGGTCGCCGTCCCCAGGGCGCGCGGCGGATTTCCCTGGCGGCGGGCCATCGTTCCCGGGATCCTCGTGCTCGTGCTGGCGATCCTGGCGCTGCGCGGTGGGACCGAACGCGGCGCGAACGCGGGCCGCACCAATGCGCCACCGGTCACGGCGCAGCCGACGACCGCACCGACCGTGGCACCGACGACCGCGCCCACCGTGGCGCCGACGGCCCCCACCGTCGCTCCGACGGTCGCACCGACCGCGCGACCGACGGCGAGCGCCGCGATCGCGGATGACTACGGCAACAACCCAGTGACCGCCAGCGCGATCTCGCCCGGTCCGCACGCCGGCGCGATCACGCCCGCCGGCGACGTCGACTTCTTCCGCGTCGTCGTCCCGGCGAACACGCTCATCGCCTTCGAGCTGCGCGTGGACACGCTGGCCGGCGCCGGCATCACGGTCTTCAACACCGGCGGCAACGAAGTCGCCGACGAGGAGCTCACCGGTCCGGACAAGGTCGCACGCGGCAGCTATCTGGCGCGCGAGGGCGGGGCGTATTTCGCGCGCGTCCGCGGCGCACGGCCGGACTTCAGCGGGACATACACGCTCAGCTACGCGGTCTCGCAGCGCTGAGGACCTCGCGAGCCGTCTAGTGCCGGGCGGTGACCTCGGCGTGCTGCGCTTCCGCGTTGCGGATGCGCCGCGTGAGGATCGGCAGGAGCGCGAGCGCGATCTGCGGGTGACTCTCGAGGATGCCGCGGAAATGCCAGCGCTGGATGCCGAGCGCCGTCGTCGGCTCCACGGCGGTCGCGCTGGCTGAGCGCGGGAACTCGTCCAGCAGCGCCATCTCGCCGAACACATCCCCCGGGCCCAGCGTCGCGAGCTTCACATCCTTGCCGTTCTTGTTCTGGATGATGTCGACCTTGCCGGAGCGGATGATGAACGCGCCGACACCGGTGTCGCCCTGGCGGACGATCTGCTGCCCCGGCTGATATCTCTGCTCGACCGCCGCGTTCGCGATCGCATCGAGCGACTTCTGGTCCAGATCCTCGAACCAGGAGACTTTCTTGAGGAAATCCGTGCTGACCGGCATGACGGCGGGATGGTAATCGTCCGGGAGATACTTCGCACCTGTGTCGTTCCGGATCGAGACCGCGCGCGACATCGCGGCCTGCACCGCCACAGTGCCGATCCAGGAGGAGGTGTGGAGCGGCGACGTCATCGTCCCGCCGCAGCTGCTTCTGGCCGTGGTGCACAACGGCGGCTTCGTCGCGCTCGGCTACGCCGAGGGCGACGAGCTCCCGGCCGGTTTCGTCTTCGGATTCGTGGGGATCTACGACTATCACTTCCGCCACCACTCCCACATGCTCGCCGTGCGAGAGCCATATCGCGGCACCGGGCTCGCGAAGTCGCTGAAAGAGGCGCAGCGCGACCACTGTCTCGATCAGGGGATCGAGACGATCGCCTGGACGATGGATCCGCTCGAGGCGCGCAACGCGACGTTCAACTTCGCGAAGCTCGGCGCGTTCACGCGCGAGTATCACCGTGACTTCTACGGACCGATGCCGGACAAGCTCAATGCGGGGCTGCCCTCGGACCGCATCTATGTCGAGTGGCCCATCGGCCACGACCGCACCTACAAGCGCCTGAAGGGCGACGACCAGCCGCCCTCGCTCGAGGACGCCGAACGCGAAGGCATCGCGTACACGCTGCGCGCCGACGGCGAACGACCGGGCACCGTCACACCCGCGAAGCACGAGTCGCACCTGCTGCTCGAGATCCCGGCGCGATTCCAGGAGCTGAAAGCCCGCGATCCGGACAGCGCCCTCGCGTGGCGGCTCGCTGCGCGCCAGGCGATCGAGTCCGCGTTCGCGCACGGCTACGCTGCGGTCGAGTTCCTGCGTGGGGCCGACGGGCGGGGCGCGTACCTTCTCGTGCCCCAGCCGCGACGTGGCGTGGAGGTCATCGATACCGATGAATAAGGTTCGGCCAGCGCGGGCGGAA
>DATEDV010000240.1:0-2398 GCA_035281485.1 Candidatus Limnocylindria bacterium
TCTTCCCGGCGCGTTCGGGGCGTCTTCGGTTCGCTCGCGGGCGCGAAAGAGAGCTAGGGCATTTCTGCTCAGCCTCCAGGAAGCGCTCCAGTTGATCCGACCGGCGCTCCGATCAGCGGTGCGAACGTCCCCGGTCCGGGACGTAACCCCGCGAGGGCCCCGATGATCACGATGGAAGACTTGCTCTCCCTTGTCGTTCGCAAGGGAGGCTCCGACCTCCACATCTCCGCCAGCTCGCCGCCGCGGATCCGCGTCGACGGCATCCTGATCCCGGTCGAGACGGATCCGCTGAATCCCGACGACACGCGGCGTCTCGCGACGAGCGTGCTGACGTCGGATCAGATCGCGCGGCTCGACAAGGACCTCGAGCTCGACTGCTCGTTCGAGCTCGAAGGACAGGGGCGCTTCCGGGCGAACGTCTTCTACCAACGCGGCGCGGTGGCGTGCGTGCTGCGTCTCGTGCCGCACGAGATCGCGGACTTCGACAAGCTCGGCTTGCCTCGCAAGGTGTGCGAGCGGTTGTGCGGACTCTCCTCGGGCCTCGTGCTCGTCACGGGCGCGACCGGCTCGGGCAAGTCCACCACGCTGGCGTCGATGATCGACCTCATCAATCGCACCCAGCAGGGACACATCGTCACGATCGAGGACCCGATCGAGTTCGCGCACAAGAGCCAGGGTTGCATGGTGACCCAGCGCGAGGTCGGCAACGACACGCACGAGTTCAAGAGCGCGATGCGCAGCGTGCTGCGGCAGGACCCCGACTACGTGCTGGTCGGCGAGTTGCGCGACCTCGAGACGATCGAGGCGGCGCTGACGCTCTCGGAGACCGGTCACCTCACCTTCGGCACGCTCCACACCTCGGACTGCGTGCAGACGGTCAACCGCATCATCGACGTCTTCCCGGCGCACCAGCAGCAGCAGATCCGTACGCAGCTCTCGTTCGTGCTCGAGGGCGTCTTCTGCCAGACGCTCCTGCCCAGCTCCTCGGGCCGCGGCCGGGTGCTCGGCGCCGAGGTCATGCTCGCGACGCCGGCGATCCGCGCTCTGATCCGCGAGGGCAAGGGCCACCAGATCTACTCGCAGATCCAGACCGGCGGGCGCATGGGCATGAAGACCATGGGCGCGTGGCTCGCCGAGCTCGTGCGCACCGGCAAGGTGCGGGTGGAGGACGCGGAGTCGGTGATCAGCGATCCCAACGAGTTCCGGATGCTGCTCAAGAGCGCCGCCTGATGGTGCGATTCTCCCGCAAGATCGGGAGCTTGCTGCTCGAGGCGGGCCTGGTGAGGCCCGAGGACTGGGAGAGCGCCCAGTCCACGGGGAAGCCGGTGGTCGACGTTCTCCTCGAGCGCGGGCACGTGGACGAGACGCGGCTCTTCGAGCTGCTCGCCACGTCCTCGGGCATCGCGCCGGTCGAGCTGACCCGCGTCGCGCTCGACCCCGAGGCCGTGCAGGCGCTCGCCCAGGAGACGTGCATCGAGCACTGCGTGCTCGCCATCGCGCGCAACGGCGACAACCTCACGGTCGCGATCTCGGACCCGTTCGACGTGCTCCTGCTGGACGACCTGAACATCCTCTCGGGTTGCAAGGTCCGTCCGGTGCTGTCGCACCCGTCCGCGATCCGCGAGGCGCAGGCGCGCGCGTTCGACCGCGATCGCAAGGAGGTCGAGCGGCTCTTCGGCGAGGTCGAGGGTCAGGAGATCACGATCGCCGAGGAGAAGATCGAGGATCTCGAGACGGCGGCGGTCGAGGGCGAAGACGTCCCGGCCGTCAAGCTGATCAACCTGATCATCCTGCGCGCGCTGCGCGAGAAGGCGAGCGACATCCACGTCGAGCCGCTCGACGCGCAGATCCGCGTGCGCTACCGCATCGACGGCTGCCTGGTCGAGGCGATGACGCCGCCCAAGCAGCTCCTGCCCGCGCTGCTGTCGCGCCTCAAGATCCTGGCCAACCTGGACATCGCGATCCGCATGGAGCCGCAGGACGGGAAGTTCCAGATCCGCTTCGAGGGACGGACGATCGACTTCCGACTGTCGACCCTGCCGGTGGTCGGCGGCGAGAAGGCCGTGATGCGGATCCTCGACACCGGCGGCATCCAGGCGCGCCTCGAGACGCTCGACTTCGAGCCCAAGTGCCTGCAGGACTTCCGCGACTCGGCGCTCGCGCCCTACGGGATGGTGCTGATCACCGGACCGACCGGCTCGGGCAAGTCGACGACGCTCTACGCCGCGATGAAGGAGGTCGCCAGCCCCGACATCAACGTCGTGACCGTCGAGGACCCGGTCGAGTACCGCATGGACGGCATCAACCAGGTACCCGTGGCGCCCAAGCGCGGCCTCACCTTCGCCGGTGCGCTGCGCTCGATCCTGCGTCAGGACCCGGACGTGATCCTCGTGGGCGA
>DATEDV010000241.1:0-5205 GCA_035281485.1 Candidatus Limnocylindria bacterium
GTCTGGGCTACGCCCCGAACGAGCGCGAGAGCCTCCTCCTGTATCTGAAGAAGAAAGGTTTCAGTGAGGAGGAGGGGGTAGCGGCGGGCCTCATCTACCGCGGGCAGCGCGGGCCGGTCGACCGTTTCCAGGACCGCTTGATGATCCCCATCCGCGACCGGCGCGGCCGCGCCATCGCCTTTGGGGGTCGCGCGATGCGGGCGGACCAGCAGGGGAAGTACGTGAACTCGCCCCAGACCGCGCTGTTCAACAAGGGTGCCGTGCTGTTCGGCCTCGACCGGGCGGGACCGGCGATCCGGAAGGAAGGGACGGCGGTCATCGTCGAGGGGCAGTTCGACGCGATCTCCTGCCATCAGTCCGGCTTCGCGAACGTCGTGGCCTCGATGGGAACGGCGCTCACCGAGGACCAGTACCGCGTGCTGAACGACATGAAGATCGAGCGCGCCATCGTCGCGTTCGACGGGGACGCCGCCGGCCAGCGCTCGGCGGAATCGCGTGGGCGGGAGCTCCTGAGCGCCCTCAGCCGGTTCGGCGCCGGGGCGGGAGGCGGGCGCCTGGGCACCCGGACGGGGATGGCGCTCTTCGTGACCGTCCTGCCGGAGGGCCTCGACCCGGATGACGTCGCCCGCAAGGACCCCGACCTCCTGCGGCGACTCCTCGCGGAAGCGGAACCGCTCCTCCAGTTCCTCATCGATCGCGTCCGCGAGACGTCTCGACTGGATCAGCCGGAGGGCCGGACGCGCTTCCTCCAGCGGACGGCGGCGCTCATCGCAGAGGAGCCGGACCCCGTGCGGCGCGAGGTCTACCTCTCGCAGGTGGCCGCGAGCGCGGGTGTGGACCCGACATTCCTGCGTGAAAAGCTGCCTGCCGCCGGAAAGGCGCCCCCGCGAGCGCCGCGGGCCGTGCCGGATGGCGCGTCGGGCACACGCGGCGATCCGCAGCCGGCGAAACAAACGACGTCGCGTGAGCGTTACGTAATGGCACTATTGACTCGATATCCAGAGGAGATCGCGCGCGCCGACCTCGAGCCGACCGACCTGGTAGACCCCGACCTGCGTGCACTTTTCGAACATCTTCAGGCGGGGAAGCGTCCGGACTCTGACTTGCCGGCTCCACTAGCCGCCACTGCCGCGGCGCTGGGCGCCAATGCGCCTGAGCTGGACGAGCAGACGGACCCAGGCCAGGTCATCGAGATCGCCGGGCTGCGCCTCCGGGAAGAGAACGTGCAGCGTCGTCTTGGCGAGGCGCGGGCGCAGCTCGCGCACGCCGAAGGTGACGTCGGTGGGCTAGACGGGGAGATCGCGAGGCTGGGAGAGCAGCTCGACCGGCTCCACAAGCGGCGCGAGCGCCGGACTGTGCTGCACGGCGAGCTGGAACGAGAAGAGGATCGATGAAGACACCGACCAAGGAAAAAGAACAGGAAAAGACCACTCCTGAGCGCACCGGGATCCACCCGGAGCACAAGGAGCAGGCCGAGCGGCTGCTCGCACGCGGCCGCCAGCAGGGCTACGTCACGCAGGAGGACATCGTCCGGGCGATCCCGGACGCCGAGCCCGGCGAGATCGAGGAGCTGCTCCTCGCCCTCGACGACAACAACGTCGAGATCCTCGAGGCCGAGCGCGGCCCGAACTGGGCCCAGGTCAAGGAGGAAGAGGAAGAGACCGAGGAGATGCAGCGCGAGGACGCCATCTCGGCCGTCCTCGCGAGCGACCTCATCAGCGTCGACGACCCGGTCCGCATGTACCTCAAGGAGATCGGCAAGGTCCCGCTCCTCACCGCGGAGGAGGAGGTCAACCTCGCCAAGTCGATCGAGCTGGGGGAGCAGGCGCTCGTGTCGCCCGCGCTCTCGGTCGTCCACCTGTACGAGCTGGGCGTCGAGGTCAAGAAGCGCATGGCGCTCGGGCGCCCGCGCGAGTTCGTCGACGAGGCGACGCGTTTCACGGTGAAAGCGCTCACGCGCACCCTCGGCGATCCCGACAGCGGGAAGGAGCTGCGCCGCCTGACGAACCGCCTGCTGAAGCTCCGCGATCCGCTGAAGGCGGAGGCGAACAGCAAGGAGATCTCGACCGAGGCGAAGGTCCTCATCGACGAGACCGTCGCGCTCATCGACGCGGCGAAGCGCGATCCGCAGCGGCTCGCGTTCCGCATCCTGCCGCAGTACGCGAAGATCCACGGCCCGGCCGAAGGGGCGGAACGTCTGGGCGAGCTGGTCATGCTCGGTCAGGAGATCCGCGACGTGCTGGTGAAGAACCTCAACATGCTCGTCGAGTCGGACGCCGACGAGCAGCGCGCGCTGCGCCGCCTCGCGGACGAGCTCATCCAGAAGGGCGACGACGCGCGCCACAACCTCACCGAGGCGAACCTCCGGCTCGTTGTGTCGATCGCGAAGAAGTACATCGGTCGCGGCATGTCGTTCCTCGACCTCATCCAGGAGGGGAACATCGGTCTCATCCGCGCCGTCGAGAAGTTCGACTACCGCAAGGGGTACAAGTTCTCGACGTACGCGACGTGGTGGATCCGTCAGGCGATCACGCGCGCGATCGCGGACCAGGCGCGCACGATCCGCATTCCCGTCCACATGGTCGAGACGATCAACAAGCTCATCCGCGTGTCGCGCGGTCTGCTTCAGGAGCTCGGCCGCGAGCCCACCGCAGAGGAGATCGCAGAGCGCATGCTCATCACGCCGGACAAGGTCCGCGAGATCGTGAAGGTCTCGCAGGAGCCGGTCTCGCTCGAGACGCCGATCGGCGAAGAAGAGGACAGCCATCTCGGGGACTTCATCCCCGACAACCAGGCGCTCGCGCCGTCTGACGCGGCCTCGCACAAGCTGCTCAAGGAGCAGGTCGAGAGTGTGCTCGAGGGACTCACCGGTCGCGAGCGGCGCGTGCTGCAGCTGCGCTTCGGTCTCGAGGATGGCCGCACGCGGACGCTCGAAGAGGTGGGCCGCGAATTCAACGTGACGCGCGAGCGGATCCGTCAGATCGAGGCGAAGGCGCTACGAAAGCTGCGTCACCCCAGCCGGAGCCGGAAGCTCAAGGACTACTTGGAGTAGCGGTCGTAGCTCACGACCTCGGCGAGCGGTCTCCGCCCGCCGGGTCGTGGGTTCGGTCGCGGGTCCTTCGTCGAGGTCGGCGTGCCCACCATCACGATCGACCGTGCCGTCCGGTCCGCGGGGATCCCGAGGATGCGCTTGGCCTCCGCCTGCTGCTTGTCGTCGCCGAACCACGCCACGCCGCCGCCGTAGCCGAGCGTGTGCGCTGCGATGAGGATCCGCTCGGTGACGCGGCCCTCGTCGTACGCCTCGCTGAGGCTTGCTCCGTCGAGCACGATCGCGATGCCGAGCGGCGCCGCGGCGAGCCAGTTGATGGGTGTGCGCAGCTGTGAGAGCTGGCGCAGCAGCGCCCTGTCCTTGACCACGATGAAGTGCCACGGCTGGGTATTCCGCGAGCTCCCCGTCCAGCGCGCGACCTGGACGAGCTGCTTCACGACGTCGTCGGGGACCGGGTCAGCCGCGTACTGACGGATCTGACGGACGGTGCGAATGCTCTCGATCACGGGTGCGACGGTAGCATCGTGCGCTGATGGGCGCGCAGGAGATCGATCAGGGCGAGCTCGAGCGTCTCGGGTCCGCGCTACGCCTCGCCGAATCCGCGCTCGAGGAGGCGCTCGAGGCAGCCGAGAATCTCGGCAACTTCGATCGGCGCTTCGACGTCCCGCGCGCGATCGGCGGTGCGCAGCGGCTCGTGCAGAACGCGAACGAGGCCGTGGCGGCCGCGCGCAAGCCCTGACCCGGCGTACCATCGCGTGCCATGCGCCGGCTCATCGGCAAGCGCCTCATCGATATCGACGTCGGTTAGATCGCCGACCTCGCCCGCGCGTTCCCGCGCACCATCGTCGACGCCGGCACGGGAGACGGGCGATATCCGCTCCACGTCGCGCGCACGCGAGCGGACACCCTGGCGATCGGTCTCGATGCATCCGCGGACGCGCTCGCGCATGCCGCGCGTATCGCAGGGCGCCAACGCCTTGAGAACCTCGTGCTGCTCCGGGAAGCGGTGGAGGCGGTCCCGCTGACGGCGGTCGCCCACGCGGTCACCGTCCACTTCCCGTGGGGCTCGCTCCTGCGCGGCGCGCTGGCCGAAGATCAGGACGCCTTCGCAGCGATCTGTGGGTTGCCGCGAGCCGGCGGCTCACTGAGCCTGCTCCTGTCCGTCACGGCGCGGGACGGTCGCGCGCCGCTCACCGACCGCGACATCGCCCGGATCGTCCGCGCCTATCGCGATGCCGGTCACGCCCTCGTGGAGCGGCGCGCCATCGTGCGGAGTGACGTTGAGGCCGCGCGATCGTCGTGGGGCAAACGGCTTGGGGTTTCCGCGACCCGGCCCGGTCTCCTGATGCGCTTCGAGCGAGCCAGCGCGCGTCCGTGACGTCCGGTACCCTCCCGTTCTGAGATCGCTCTCGGAGGTCACATGTCGGAGCATCGGCCGGTCCGCGAGGAGCCTCGCGTCGAGGATCACAAGGTCTACGCGCTTCTCGCGATACCGATCTTCCTGGTGACTCTCTTCATCATCGTGCTCCTGGCGATCCTCGGGACCGTCCCCGGGTCGTAGCCTTCGCTCCGCGCGCTCCGGCCGACCGGGTCGCGGCGCGAGCGCGTGCCTGCGGGCTCGGCTTGGACAGCGCCCATTCCACGTCGCTCGGCAGCTCGCGCCGCAGGATCGGCTCGAGGGCGGTGACGTAGCGCGCGACCCGGGTCGCGAGCTCTCGCGCGAGATCGAGATCGGGCCTTCGGTACGGCAGCGATTCCCACACGCGGCACCAGCCGCGGTCCCACCGCTCGAACCGCGCATCGGGAAGCGCGCGCCGTGCCGCCGTCGCGTGCGCCTGGAACGCGGCCAGAAGACGTGCGTTCGTGAGCGGGTCGGCCTCGAAGTGCAGTCCGATCTCGATGACGCCGGCGCGCTCGCGCGGCGTGATCTCGTAGTGGAGCGCGTGGTTGCCGAACCAGAGCTTCGCGAGGAACGAGGCCTCCCATTGGAAGTCACGCAACTCGTCCGGTAGGTGCTCGCGCATGAGCGGCCTGACGCGCTTGAGCATCTCGCGCGCCTGCATCAGGGGATGCGCGCCCGAAGGATGAGATCGACCATGGCCGTCGCGGTCACGCTGGCGATACGCTAACGACGCTCGATACTTCGCTCGCTCGCT
>DATEDV010000242.1:0-6683 GCA_035281485.1 Candidatus Limnocylindria bacterium
GTGCTGGGATGCAGGAAGCCGGGCGTCGCGATCGTCGCGGCACCGAGCAGCAGCGTGTCGACGAGCTGTTTCTTGTCGATCGCGAGATCGACGGCCTGCCGCACTTCCTTCCGGTCGAACGGGAAGCGCTCGTTGTTGAACTGCAGCATCGTGCTCGCGTAGCTCGGCCCCTTGGCCACCTTGAGCGGGGCCTGGCTGAACTGGCTGAGCTGCTCGGGCGGCAGCTCGCGCGTGAGCGCCTGGATCTCGCCGGTGCGCAGCGCCTGCAGCGCCGTGTTGGCGTCCTTGATCACCGGAAAGATGATCTCCTTCACCGGCGGCGCGCCCATGAAGTATTCGTTGTTCGCCTGGAACCGGTAGACGGTGTCGGGCGTCGCCTCCACCAGCTTGTACGGGCCCGAGCCGATGAGGGCCTTCACGTCACCCGACTTCGTCGGGTCGGTGGACTCCCAGATGTGCTTCGGGAAGATCGGCGCGGCGGCGAGCGCGCGCACCGGGAACGACGGATTCGCCGCCGTCAGCTTGATGGTCAGACCCTCGGTGCCAGTGAGCGTGATCGACTCGACGGGCCGCAGCGGTGTGCGGAACGCCGCGCGCGTCGTCTTGAGGATGTACTCGTACGAGAACTTCACGTCGGCATTGGTGAGCGGTTGACCGTCGTGCCACTTCAGCCCGGAGCGCAGCGTGATGTCATAGGAGCCGCCGTCGGCGGCGGTCTTCACTTCGCGCGCGAGCAGGGGCTGGGGCACGTTCTCGGAGTCGAGCACCATGAGGGTGTCGTAGGTCAGGTACATCATCTGCTGGCCGGGATAGCCGAACTTGTAGGAGAACGGCGTCAGCGTCCCCTCGTCGGCGAGGATCGCGATTCGCATCGACGTGACCGTGCTGACGGTCGGCGAGGCCGCGGCCGTCCCCGTCGGTGCGCTGGTGGGCGGCGGCGCGGCACACGCCGTGGCGACGAGCGCGACGAGCGCGATGGCGAGTAACGGACGATGCGACGTGCTGCGCTTCATGACTGCCCTCCCACTCCGGCGTGCGGTCCCCGTCGGGCACTATACCGGCAGCCTGCGCTATGGTGTTCGCCCCCGCGCTACACGAGTGCGCGGCCTGTTGGAGTAGGCGCGCTGCATGCGTGAATCCGCGGTCACATTCCAGCCCGAGCCCGCGCTCTCGATCGTCGGCGCACTCTGCTTACCGGAGGATGCGTCCGCATCGCGCCCCGTCCCGGGCATCGTGCTCCTCGGAGGCACCGGCGGTGACACGCGCGACGGAGACATGGCACCGGAACGCAGCCCGTTCTCCGCCGATGCCCCGAAGCGCGGACTGCTGCGCCGCCTGGCGCACGCGCTGGCGGAGGCCGGCGTCGCGACGCTGCGCTTCGACAAGCGTGGCTGCGGCGAGAGCGGCGGCACCGCGGACACGTCCGACTACGAGACCGACCTGGTCGACAACGTCGCCGCCGTGGGCTTCCTGCGGTCCCGGCCCGAGATCGATCCGGCGCGCGTGGGCGTGTGCGGTCATAGCGCGGGCGCGTTCAACGCGTGCCTGGTCGCGCGCGAGCTGCCGGACATCGCCTGCGCGGGCCTGCTCGGCGCCCTGTACGGGACCATCGAGGAGCTCGTCGAGTGGAACTGGGGCCGGGTCGCGGCCCAGTGGCCGCATCTCTCCGACGACCAGCGCGACTGGCTGCGCGCGCATCGGCCGCGCGACGTGGTCGGCGCCTTCCGCACCCGGGAGTTCATCGCGGCGGCGCGGCGCGGCGATAGAAAGGTGCGACTGGAGGCGGAGGGCGCGAGCGTGGAGCTCGACCTGGTCCGCTTTCGTCAGGACATGGAGCGCCCGGTGGCCGCGGAGTTCCGCCACGTGCGCTGCCCGGCGCTGGTGCTGCACGGTGGCGACGACATGAACGTCCACGTCGAGGACGCCCTTGGGACATATCAGGCGCTAAGAAAGGCGGGGAACGACCGGGTGGACCTCGTCATCATCCCCGGCCTCGACCACAGCTTTCAGCCGCTCGAGGGCGACACCGCGAAGCGCATGTGGGACCGCTTCACGCTGGCGACCATGGGCCGGCCGGTCTCGCCCCTCGCGATCGGCGCGGTGACGTCGTGGGCGGCGCGCGTGCTGCGGGCCGAGGTGCCGCCGGCCCCGGTGGGGTCGGCGGCAGAATGAGCGCGGTGGGGCGCGCGGCGCGGGTCATCGAGACGCAGGAGGGGATAAAGATCCTTCCGGAGGTCCTCGGCGCGCCGGGCGTCGAGACGCCGGAGGGCCGCTTCGGACCCCTGCTGAACGCGAAGCGTGGCGGCGCTCACTACGTCGAGGTGCCGGCCGGTGCGTACATGGACGACCACGCGCATGAGCGCGAGAGTCTCATCTACACGGTCCGCGGGCAGTGGGTGCTGTGCTCGCGCGGCAGCCGCTGGCACATGAAGGAAGGAGACCTTTTCTGGTTCGGCGACGGCGTTCCCACCGGTTATGAGAACCCGTTCACGCAGCCGGCCTTCCTGCTGATCTTCAAGGTCGACGACCGGACGCCCGGCTACGACGCCGCGATGCTCGACCGTCTCGAGCGCATGCGCGGCAAGCTCGAGGAGGAGCACTCGCAGGGCACGCCCTTCCTCTTCAAGGAGATCCCGGAGGACCATCCGGCAAAGATGTTCGCGCGCACGCTGCCGGGGACGCGCATCTAGCGAGCGGGGTCGGTTACACTCGCACCACAACAGAACGGCGCGCGCGACGACCAATGCGTTCGTGATGGACGCGCTCGCGTACCGACCGCGCTTCGGGTCACGGATCCCGTGAGTCAAAGAGCGTTTGGGCGAGGGTGAGCATCTAGCGCGTGACTCCGCAAGGGGTCCGCGAACGGGTCGGGCGGCGTGTGCGCTCCATAGGAGAAACCCTTGCCCGACGTCGCTCTCCTCATTGACTGGGAGAACGTCTACTACACGCTGCGGCAGCACACCACCGGACCGCTGCCGTCATCGCTCGCGATCCTGCAGGCCATCCTCAAGAAGGCCGCCGAATTCGGTCCGGTACGCGTGAAGCTCGCGATCTTCGGACAGGAGGTCGCGACGCAGGACGAGACGCTGCTCATGGCGCTCGAGTTCACCGGCATGGAACCGATCCCCGTGGCGCAGCGCATGAGCGGCCGCCTCCTCAAGGGCCGGTCCGATGCGGTCCTCATCACACGCGCGATGAAGCTCCTCTACAAGGACAGATCCGACATCGAGGTCTGGTTCATCGTCTCCGGCGATCGCGACCTCAACGCGCTCTGCAAGGCGCTGAAGGATGAGGACAAGAAGGTCTATCTGGTGGCCGGCGATCTCTCGCTCGCGAACGAGCTGCGCGAGTCGCCGCACCTGCGCGACGACGTCTTCCTCCTCGAGGATCTGATCCCAGAAGCGCGCTGGACGCGTGGCGGCCTCCGCGCCGACGACACGCAGCATGGGAAGGAAGAACGACGCCCGGACGAGGCCGCGCCGACGCGCACGCGTGGCCGTCGCGGCGGGCGCGGAGGTGGCGGTCGCGGAACGCGCACGCCGCCGGTCGTCCCCGCGGTCGTGCCGACGGGATCCCCCGAGTCCGAGAAGGAGCAGCGCCGCCTCGGCGTGCTCCTTCTGGATCAGCTCGTCGCGATCCACGCGCCGTCCATGCCGCGCGGCGACTTCGTCCGCTCCGTCGTCCCGCTCTCGGAGAAGGAGGCGTCGAGCGTTCTGGAACAGCGCGTCGACGCCGCGATCGAGCAGCGCCACATCGAGGCGAAGTTCGAGGGCCGGACCCGCGCCAAGGCGAAGCAGCTGCTTTCGCCGAACCTCGGCTCGCCGCTGGTCGCCGAGACCTACTTCCACTTCGTCCGGCTGCTGCGTCGCATCAACACGGTCACCAAGGACACCAAGCGCGTGCCGGTGGTCGAGGCGGTCCTCGATCCCCTGTCGCGCGCCGATCAGCCGGGCGGCATCGCGCGCGGCCGCACGCAGCGCCGCGTGCTGCTCGAGACGCTGTTCAACATCGCCGAGGAGCGCGGGGCGATCCAGAGCGAGTCGGTGCAGCGCGACGGGCGCGAGATCACGATGTGCTGGCTGGTCGACGAGCACCCGCTCGTCGTCTATGCGCGCCAGCCCGCCGCCGCCATCGCGCATCTCTTCAACTTCGTCAGCACGACTCGGGCGCACGGGGACGGTGCGGACTGGGTGAACGCGGCGCTGTTCGCGGAGCTGCTCTCGCGCGTCGAGGGCGACGCGCTCGAGTCCAACCTTCGCAACGCCGTCGAGCGCGGGATCATGAAGCCCGAGGACCACGGGAAGAAGGCGGGTTTCGTGATCGTGCGCGATCACGCCGAGGTGCGCACCGTCCTCGGCGAGTTCGGCGGACTGAACGGCGAGGCGGTCGAGCGTGCCGTCGCGGCCGCGACGGCCGAGCCTGCCCCGGAAGACGAGGGGGCGGCGGACGAGCCGCCGGCGTCCGACGCGCAGGCGGCCACCGCGCCGGCCGCACCACGCAAACGCACGCGCCGTGGATCGCGCGGCGGACGCAGGCGGGGCGGTCGTGGCCGCAGGAAGACGACCGTCGCGGGAACGGGCACGGAAGCCGCGGACTGATGGCGCGCATCCTCATCGTCGAAGACGACGCCGCAAGCATGGACCTCGCGCTGCGGATCGTGCGCCTGGCGCGTCACGAGCCGATCACGACCATGGACGGCGAGACCGCGTTCGCGGTCGCTCAGGCGACGCACCCGCAGCTCATCCTTCTCGACCTGCACATCCCGCGGCTCGATGGCTACGCGTTCGCTCGCGCGGTGCGCCGCGAGAGCTGGGGCAAGGACATGCGCATCGTCGCCGTGTCCGCGTCGGCGACGCCACCCGATCGAGAGCGCGCGATCGCGTCGGGCTGCGACGGATTCCTCGCGAAGCCGTACTACCCGGAGCAGCTGCGCGCCGTGATCGATCAGTACCTGCCGACGCACGCGAAGCGCACCCACCGGATCTGAGCCGAGCGGATCGACGCTCGCTCACACGGCCGTCGTGCACGCACCGTTGGGCCACCGATACAAGACCGTTGTCTTACCCACGTACGGACGGCGTAACGCCTTTGCGGCCTTGGCACGCATCGCGCAGCCGTAAAGTCGTGGTTACACAACGTAACGGTCGGACCCGGATCGTTGTCGTCGTCGAGGACGACAAGCCGATCGGAGAGCTGCTCGCGGGCGTGATCAACGAGGAAGAGGGCTATCACGCCATCCACGTGACGCGGCCGACCGACGCGCTGAACACGCTGTCGCAGGTGAAGCCGGATCTGCTGGTCCTCGATGTGGGCCTGCCCGGGATGAGCGGCCTCGAGCTGTACGACCGCGTGCGCGAGGACGAGCGCCTCCGCAGTGTCCCGGTCCTCTTCGAGACCGCCGTCTCGCGTGAACACGCTCCCGAGTTCCGGAAGCGCGGGATCCGGCGCGTCCTGCAGAAGCCGTTCGACCTCAACGATCTGATCGCGAACGTGAAGGAGCTGGCGCCGCCCCTCGCCGCCTGATACGACGGCGAGCCCGCCGGGTGGCGAGCTCGCCGTCTGGCCTGGTGCTACTGCGACCTGGCAAAGGCAGCGGGGAACTGGGCGATGATCCCTTCGCTGAGGGTGTCGGCCATGTGCAGGATGTGGCGGTGGACCGCGTCGTACGCGACGACGTCCCCGGTCCAGTCGCCGGTGAGCCGTGCGACGGCCTCGGCCAACGTGGTGTCGAGGTGTCCGGTCATCGCGGCCTGCATGTCGGCGAGCGGCCAGTGGGGGTTCGCGCTCGCGAGGAAGCGTGCGATGTCGTCGCCGTTGCGGTACCACTGGGTCCTTGCCGCCGCGAACGTCTCGGGATCGCCGCTCTTGGCGGCCGTCAGAAGGGCGCCGGCGATGAGGATGTGCTCGCGGAGGAGGACGGTGAGCCGATCTCCGGCGGCGTCGCCGTAGAAAGGCTTGATCGCGTCGCCGATGTCCTCCTGGTTGCGCAGGAGTCGTGCGAGAGCGGCATCGGTGTCGGGCGTGCCCGCGATGATGGCGACGATGACCTGACGCGTCCAGACGACGTGGTCCTCCCAGAGCTCGCGCATCGCGGCCCGGAACGCGTACTGCTTGGCGATGTTGCTGCTGTCGATGACCGCCGCCGCGCTGTGGTGCTGCGGCGCGGAGGCTGCCGCGGCCGTGTCGATCGCACCGTCGGTCGCTGTCATGAGTCCCGCGACCGCCAGGGCGATCACGAGAACGCCTGCGCTAAGGAAAGATCTCATCTCTCACTCTTTCTATCGCTGGCCGGCCTCTATCACTAGTGTGTACTCCTTATAGACCGCGCGCCATCGCCTGTCAACTCTTTCGCTAGTGATCATTGGCGATAGAATCGGGCGATGGAAGACACGCTCGCCACACAGATCGCAGGCGTCGCGGTCCTCGACGAGCCGGTCCGCCGGTCGCTGTATCTCTACGTCGCACGCCAGGCCGATGCGGTCAGTCGCGACGAGGCAGCGGACGCCACGGGGACGAGTCGAGAGAACGCGGCATTCCACCTCGACAGGCTCGTCGAGGCCGGACTCCTCGAGGCGAGCTACCGACGGCTAGGGGGGCGCACCGGTCCCGGTGCTGGTCGGCCGTCGAAGCTGTACCGGCGCAGCCACCGGGAGCTCAGCGTGACCGTGCCTGCCCGGCGCTAT